>NZ_VEJQ01000039.1:0-19203 GCF_007680745.1 Pseudomonas sp. DE0010 | reverse complement strand
AAAAAGTTATGCAGCGATGGTCTCGCTGGCTTGCGGCATGCGGTGTCTGCGACGCCTTATTTCGTACAGTGCCTAAGGGATTCAGCAAATCGCCCGATAACACTTCAAAGGGGTCAACCGACGCGCCATAATTTGTGGCCATATGACATCATTCGCTTTGCCCTGATTTTTGTAGCGCAAAGATGCGCTGCTTGGACAGTGATGCGACAGGAGACGCAGACTGATGGATCGAACACAACACATCACGGCGCTGGAGGCGGAGTACCAACTATTCGCCAGCCAGCGCAGCGACGCCGCCCCAACCAAGCCTCGCATTGCCGCCTGGGGCCTTGTGAAAGCGGGCAAAAGCTCTCTGCTCAACATGCTGAGCGGGCATGCCTGCGATGAGCATTTCCAAACAGGTGACATCCGCACTACCCGGACCAATCAAGCACTGGAGCTCAATAACTATGTGCTTGTCGATACCCCGGGCCTGGGTATCGATGCAGACGATACGCAGCAGGCAAACGAAGGTCTTGATAAAGCTGATGTCGTACTTTTTGTTCACGCCCCGCCAGGCGAGCTGGATGCGGAAGAAGTGGCCCTGCTCGACCAGTTGCGCAATGCATACGGTGAGGATGTCGGAGAGCGCGTAGTGCTGGTAATCAGCCAACTGGACAAGCTTCAGGACGCGGACCTGGCCCAGGTAAAAGAAACGATCGATCGTCAGGCCCTGATCCATCTAGGCACCATGCCCGAATGCTTTGCCATCTCCAGCACTCGCTTCAAAAGTGGTGTCGAGAAGAACAAGGAAGGATTGTGCACCAAAAGCGGAATTCCGCAATTGGAGCAGCACCTGCAGGCACTTTCGAAAAAGCTCGCTCACTCGCTTGAGTTAGCCCGGCAAAAGCGGCTAGCGCGTCGAGCACTCGACCTTTGCGAACGCATCGACCTTGCAATAGCACAGGAAGTGAAGCTGATCGAGCAGATAACTCAGCCCTATGTGGTGAAAGCCAAAACGTTCGTTGAGCTCATCGACGGCGCTCGGCGGACGTTCAAAACCCATACGTCCGACATGCAGAAAGCGCGCAAAAAACTCGACAGCATTTAAGTAAGGAGACTTGCAATGCCTCTACCCTGGTTGATCGGCGTTGCGGCAGTCGCTGCCGTAACCGCCATTGCCAAAGCTGTTTCTGACGACAGCCCTTCCTCTTCGAGCAGCACGACGACCTACGACGACAGCGAGCGGCGCCAACAGGAGCAGGAAGCCAAGCGCCAACGAGAGCGCGAGAACCTGAAGGCTCGAGTGCAGTCGCTTGCGGGAGAGCGGCGTGAACAGCTCAAAGCCGAGCTCAGGGGGGCTGCCTCAGCGCTGACCTCCTCGTCCGACAAACACAACACTGTATCCGAAGGCTTGAGCAAAATGGCCAGATTGACGCTCGAAGGCGTGACGGGGGATCAGCTCGAACAACACATACGCAGTACCGCGTCTTCAACGTCGAACTATGGAAAGACCGTCAAAGCCATTCTTCAGGCGTCCCCAGCGATCGAAGGTGGGCACATTATCCACTTTATGCAAGGCCTGAACCTGCTTGAAACCGTGACTGCACCTGCCGACGCGACTGCCTGCGATCATGCCGCACTCGCCCAGGCGCAAGTCGCGCAGGAACGCATCGAGCGGCTACAGCAACTCAAACGTCAACTTCTTCCCCAGGCGTAGTCTTCCATGAGCACTGTTAATCGCGATGAGTTGATGCAGGTCTTTCAGCAATTGCAGGGGCAATTTTCCAGCAAGAAACAGGACTTTGCGCAGACTCAGCAGCGCTTCGATACACTGCGCACGGGCTTTGTGGAGCAGATGCGTCATAACACAGAACGCATGGCTGCCACAGTCAGCGAGCGAAACCCGCTTGGAAAAGGCGCAGCCCAGCTGGCCCAGCGCTTGACGAATCAATTCACCGTCTGGGAAAAACGCGCACAGGTACGCACGAAGGGCGCTGAGTTTCGCGAAACGTTCAACGACTCGTTGCTGGTGTTCGTCTACGGCAAGGTCAAGTCGGGCAAGAGCTCGCTGGGTAACTATGTGGCCTGGGGGCATAGCGCCCCCTCTGCTGAACTGAAAAATCAGACCGCCCTGAAACCCGTTTACTTCTCCCATGACCGTACCAATGTCGCCAGCGGCGATGAGGAAGGCGAAGCTTGCCGCACGGAGCAGTTCAGAGTCGGCGCCACCGAAGCCACCAGCTCGATCCAGGGCTTCAAGTTGCCGGGATTCACCTGGGTGGATTCCCCCGGGCTGCATTCGACAAATTCCGCGAATGGTGACCTTGCGCGCAAGTATGTCGATCAAGCGGACTTGATCCTCTATACCATGAGTTCGCAGGCCCCGGCCCGAAGCTCCGACATGAGCGAAGTCAGCGCCCTGTTGAGCGGCCAACGCTCGCTGATGGTTCTGCTGACCGGCAGCGATATCACCGAAGAAGATGAAGATGACGATGGGCAACTCATCACCGAAGTGCTGATGAAGTCCAAGGAAACTCAGCAGCGCCAGATCAAGGAAGTCTCTGGCAACCTGGCGGCGATGCAGCATGATGCTGTGGAGAAAATCAGCATACTGCCACTCTCTACCCGCTTTGCTGAAAAGCACCCTTCGCACTTGCAGGAAAGTGGCATGGGAACGCTGTTCCAGACACTCAAGACCCTGTCTCAAGGCCAGGGCCTGCAGCTGAAACTGAACACGCCGCTTAACAATCTGCGCAAGGCCGTGGGGGAAACCAACGAAGACCTGGGTCTTATCAAAGAGCTGACCGAGTCTTTTGAGCAACAAATTCAAGTTCAGGACCAGGCGGTTGACCGAGTACTGCGTACGCTGGGCCAGAAAGGCACCACTGAGATGCGCAGCTTCGTCAATCAACTGTTCAACGGCCCTCGTCCGGCCAACGTCCAGGCCCTGCTTCAAGAACAGCTGGGCAAGGTTGTCGGCCAGCTGACCAGCGAGGCCATACAAACCATTGGGGAAACTCAGCAGAATGCTCTGAAGCGTGCCTTCGACACGAGCCGTCTTGGTGCCATTCCGGATTACCGAGAAGTCACGGTCGAAAAGGAATACATGAGTGGTACACGAAGCAGCACCAAAACGGCCTGGGGTACGGCTGGGGCTGTGGTCGGTGGCATCGCCGGCTTCTTCGTCGGCGGCCCGGCAGGCGCGGCAGCCGGGGCGTCGCTGGGCAGTGCTGCCAGCATGATCGGGCGAAGCGCGGAAGCCATTTTCGCAAAACACAATGTGGTCGTCGGCGACAATCTGGAAGAACAGCGCCAGATCGCTATCGAACAATACGCGAATGCGCTACCCGCCTACCTCAACGAACAGGTGCAGGGCATTTATCAGCCACTGCGAAACTCGATGCTTGAATACTGTCAGGTTTTGACTATCGAAATGCAGCGCCTGCGCCAGGCATTCATTACCCTTGAAACGAGCACTTTGCAATGACAAGACCAGGTCCAATGACGCAGTTGCTGGGTCTCTATGACGAAGTAGATGCCCTGTGTGAAACCTACAACCCGAACGCGATCGCCAGTATTCGTGAGTTGAGCAGGGCAAAAAAAGCCCAGCCCGGCGCAACCATAATGGTTTATGGCGTTTACAACGCGGGTAAAAGCACATTGATCAATGCCCTGCTCGGCCAGGAACTGGCCGCGGTGGCTGATGTACCCGAAACCGCTCGCGTACAAGGCTATCGCTGGGGCGATTTCGAAGTGCTCGATACTCCCGGTATCGACGCTCCACTCGAGCACGAGGAAATCACACGTGAACAGCTGATCCAGTCGGATGTCGTAATTTTCGTGGTCAACCCGCTGGGCGTCGTCGAGGAAGAGAAGACTCTCGATGTGCTGCTGGAGTTGGTGCTCGCAGGGAAGATGATCTTCCTGGTACTCAACTGCAAGAACCGTTTCGACCCGATCGACCTGGAGCGTGTCAAAGATGAACTGCGCCAGCGTATCCAGCTAAAAGCTGGCACTCAGCGAGTGCTGGATCATATTCCGATCGTCGAGGTCAATGCCCGCACTGCGCTCAAGGCAAAACTGGAGAACAAGCAGAACCTGCTGAACAGCTCCGGCTTCCCGAAATTCGAGAGCGCGCTGGCCGAATTCTTCGGATCGGTCGAACAAAAGGCTATCGTTGCACGGGTCGCCACTGAACTGAGCTGTTTCATCCAGGAAACTGTGGACGTATTGGATGAACAGCAGGATCAGGCCTTGATCAAGCGTCTGGACACCTTCTACGCAGAAATCGCTCGTCGCGAAATCGATATCCACCGTGGTTTGAAATCGCTGATAGAAGCCAAGGCCGCTTTTATTAGCAAGAGCACAGTCAATGCACTGCACTTGAACAGCGAGGGTGCTCAAGGCAAGATCGAGCAGCTCATTGGTCAAGCCAATCACGAGGTCTGCACAGAGCTTGAAGCCGAGCTCTCCCGCCTGGGCCTGGACGCATCCGAAATGCTCGACGAAGTCATTCGGGAGGTCCGCGTGCAACCTCAGTCCTACGCTGGCCAAGCGACGCCGAACCTTGAAGCCCAAGCAGCTCATGCAGACCAGCTTCCTGCATCGCTTGGTATCGATATGTCCCTGCTCGAATCGGGTGTACGCCAAGCGGGCAGCATGCTGAAAGCCGAACACGTAATCAGCGTTATGAAAGTTGGCAAAGAATGGTTGCCTACCCTGTTCAAAGGTATTGGCCCTGCCACGATGGGTAAAGTTGCTGAACAGATTGTCGGTAAGGTCATCCCGGTCATCGGCATTGCCTTCCAGGTTGGCAGCACGCTGTATTCGGCTTTTGCGGGCGACCCTGAGCAGCAGCGATTGAATGAGCAAGCCCAGCGAGAAACCCAGGAGCGCGAGCGTCGCGACCAGGCCATTCAGGCTTTTGGCGAAGAGACGGCTTGGGAGTTCTCGCAATCCTTGAACGGCATGGTCGAGACGCACCTGAAAGCCAGCTTCGCAGAGATCAAGGAAAAACTGCAAAGTCTGCGAGGCAGTCTCAACCAGAATCAGCGCCGCCTCAGCGAAGATCGCGAGCGTCTGGTTCAATGCCTCGCTGCCATGGATGAGTATGCCTGACACCCATCAGGCTTTCGCCTGCAGCCGGTGCATGGAATGTTGCCGGCGCGTTCACTTGCTCCCGCAAACCGCCGCGATGGATCGCGGCGATGGGGTATGCCGGCATCTGGATGAATTGAATAAAGGGTGCCGCATCTACGACGAACGTCCGGACATTTGCCGTATAGATCTGCAGTACGCAAACCACTATCAGCAAGCAATGACGTGGGAAGTGTTCGTCAGAATAAATGAGGCAGGATGTAAACAGTTGCAGATGCTCGCTAGCAGCGAAACAACCGGAACATTGCCTGCTGCGTAAGGAAAGCTGCCACCAATCCAGGCCTGCCAATTGGCAAGCCATTAACGCCAGGGTACAAAACCCTGGCCTTTACTCTACTCGATCACACGGGCGATATAGCCCCCCCCAATTAAAATCGCCGCTGCGCCAACAACTTCGCCAACGCCTCCTCGAACCACCCCGCGGCGCGTATCTTCAGCGCTTTACCCCCGCACTTCGGGCACTGATCAATCCACTCCCCCGGCACCAAGGCATCACTACGCGGCGCCACTGTTTTCGTCCAACCACAATCTTCACATTCAAAAGTGAAGGGCCTGGGTTTGATCGGCATTTTAAAGCTCCTAGGTCCCTGCCCAAACTCATTATCAGCAATACGCTCAACTACCGGGATAGGTATATTCAATATGCTGGTCAAACTCCCCACCAACCCCGCAATACTCCCGCGGAACGCGCTCGACATCTTCAGCGACCTGCGCAATCACCTGCCGCAGTTCCAGGCGCTCAAGCCACCGGTCAGAAATAGCGGCAACACCATACTGCGCCCCCAGCAAGTGCCCGACGACCAGTCCTGTACTACTGCTGTCACCACTATGATTAACCGCCGCAATCACGCCATCTTCAAACGAACGCGCAGTCAACGCACACCACAGCCCAATCGCCAGCACCTGTTCAGCACCCCAACCACCGGAAAAATCGTCTATCCGTTGAGGGCTGGGTGTGTATCCCTCGTAAAAGAAGAACATCACGCGCTCGACAAGGCTGCGCGTTTCCTCGATACCAGGTACATGCCCGTACTTGGCTAAACTCTGCGTCACAGCGTGCTCCAGGCTATCTTGTCGATCGACAACACGCTGCAGAATGTCGGCGAACAGCCCAGCCGCCAAGTAACCTGTGGGGTGCCCGTGCGTCAGTCGCCCGGACTGCGATGCATAGTCAAATGCATTGGCGAAGAATGCACAGGGTGCAACGCGTACCAGGGCACCGCAGCCCTTGCTGTTGTTTTCGGCAACCATACCCAATCGTTCGCTGGCCTTGAGCGCACTTACACAGGTTATGTCTGGCGCACGACGCGACCAGAGCTCCATATGCCTGATAAGCCAGCCATCGGTGTCGACCGGTATCAGCGAAGGATAATCCTGGGTCGTCAGCCAACGCAGCAGCGCGTGATGAACAATGCCGGGCACATGACATGCCTGACGCGAGCTGGCTAGCACATAAGCCCTCAGCAAGCCTTCTGCGGTAAATAGCATCATCTGGGTAGCGTCACTGATCGCACAGGCGCGGCCATAAGCCGGGGTAAAATCAATGATGCCCTGTGGCCCGTACCTGGCCTCGATCACTGACCACTCAAGCAACTCCACGAGGGAGCCCAGCGCATCTCCGACGGCTCCCCCCTGCAGGCCGCTGATCCGTTCAATTCTGTTCATATCGTCCCTTAACACCCTTCACCAGAAGCTAGGTCCTGCAAAATCACCAGCTTGCGCTGCAACTGCGCAACATGCTCCCGCTCTGCGCGCAACGCCGACCGCAGCTCGCGGTTTTCCATTTCCCAAATCTGTAGCCAGCGCAGGTCCCTCTGACAGTGCTCGACCTTTTTCCCAAGCTCACCGAGCTTCAAAGCCTGCTGAATCAGCACCAGCAGGATGATCCCCATCGCCACCAAGGCCCCTGTCGCAACCACTTCCGGCATAGTCATGCTCATATCCTTTTCTGCCCCGGATGTATTCCGAAGACAAATCGAAGATATGTAATGCAAAACTACACGTCTAGAATGTAGACTTATACAGGTAAAGTAATCGCGCACAAGGAGAGGGTATGAAACGCAAGCAATCCGTCGAGCAGGTACGCTGGGACCTGGCACTTCGCTATCGTTTGATTGAGACCGTTGCCTGGTGGGAAGGCCGGCTGACCACGGGGCACTTGATGCAGAGCTTTGGAATCAGTCGCCAGCAGGCGTCCAAGGACATCAACACCTACATCACCGAGCATGCGCCTAAAAACTTGACATATGACAAGCAACTCAAAGGGTATGTACCGAGCAAGCAGTTCAAGCCGCTCTTCATCGACGACAGCGCCAGCGCCTATCTTCATCTGCTCTACCAGAACAATGAGCGGGCCCCGCACATCGACGGCCTGGCACTGGCATATGCGCACACCAAGGTGCTGGAGGTGCCGGATCGGCCCATCCGCCCGGAGGTCCTGCGCCCTTTGCTCAAGGCTTGCCGTGAGGGCCTGCGCCTGGAAACCGAGTACGTGTCGTTCAACACCCCCAACGTCGAGGTTCGCCTGATCGCACCTCACACACTGGTCTACACCGGCATGCGCTGGCATGTGCGGGCTTACTGCGAAAAGAATGGCCAATACCGCGACTTCGTGCTGAGCCGCTTGCGCGGGCAGCCGGATTTGCTCGACGCCTCACCGAACACGCGCGAGCTGGATGAAGACTGGAACACCGAGATTCCGGTGATCATCGAGCCCGACGGACGCTTGAACGAGGCGCAGAAGGCAATCATCGAGACGGACTTCGGTATGACCCAGGGGCAGTTGATTGTGCCCAGTCGCAGGGCGCTGGTGAAGTATGTGCTGCAGCGCTATCAGATTGACCGGCGCAGCCTGGCCATGAGCCCCGAGGCCCAGCAGATTGTCGTGAGCAACCTCAAAGAGCTAAAGCCGTGGTTGTTGCATGATTGAAATCGCGAGTCTCTCAGACGAGGGGCTCGATTCCCATGGTCGATGGCCCGCTCACAGAGGTTCAGCTACGGCTGAAACTACTGCGGTCGGCACACATCTGCTGCCAGATATACGCCGCGCCCAGGTAGTTGTCGATTTCCCGGATTAACAGCTGCGCCGCTATGTCGTGATGGCCCGCCAGCTTGGCAACGTCTCGGGCGGTGTGGCCCACGTTGTTCCTCGCGCTCAGGTCCAGGCAGAACGTCCGGTAGTGGTTGGCGAAGTAGTTCGCAGCCTTGCTGTGGCCGTGCACGGCCAGCCAATGGAGTGGAGTATTACCTGCCGCATCACGGTCATTCAGACTGCGGCCCTGCCGGTATCGATTGGCGAGCACCTTGATGATGCCGCGTTTGCTGGGCAAACGAACATGGTTGACAGGGGCCAGAAAGCTGCCGAGGCCTTTCCAGTCCAGAAGCGCCTTGTCTCCCTCGGCCCCGAACGCCTCCAACCTGTCGATCCATATCGAGCGGTTAAGCCGGTAGGCGATGTCCAGTGGCGTGTTTTCGGCGCGGTCGCGCTCGTTCATCGCTGCAGGAGCAAATAGCCGCAAGTGCTCGGTGTCGTCGAAAAGCACGGCGGCATGCCAGACTCCTATTTCTAGCGCCAACAGGTCGTCGATGCCGAAGCGCGTCGTCTTGAGAGTCTTTTCCATCACGGCAAGCAATGCGGGCGGATAAGTCATGACACGTTTTCCCGAATAGATAGAAACACCAAGGCCGCTATTCACACCGGGACGACTGCTTTTCCTCCCGTCCATAGCGGATCGCCATACACAAGCCGTTGACCAGATTCATGTCTTGCGGCGTCTGACAGCGAATGGCCGTCAGGTCCGGGCTGGCAACGATGCAAGCCAGCGTTTTGGCGCGACTGACCGCTACATTCAAACGGTTTTTCGAGTACAGGAAGCCAATGTCCCTTGGCAGGTAGTCTTCATTCGACGTCGCCATAGATACGATGACAATTTCCGCCTCTTGCCCCTGAAACTTATCCACAGTGCCGACGCGCGCGCCCGCCGGGAGCACTTGCTTCAACAGTTGTACCTGCAGATTGTAAGGCGCCACGACCAGGATATTTTCAAGGCACAGCGCATGCTCCACGCCGGATTTATCCACATAGCCCTGGCGTAGGAAATACATGTACAGCGCTTTGACGCAGGCGGCTTCTTCATCGGAGCTCTGGCTGTTGCCTTCATGTTCGACAGGGCAGAACATCAGCCCGCTGGCCGGTACTTCCGGTCGCTCCCCATCGAGCAGCAACAACTGCCGCTCGGTCCCTGGCGCCGATGAAAGCTGACCTTCGTACACCGCCTGGGAGATGAAAGAGCAAACCTGCGGATGCATCCGCCAGGTCTGTGCCAGGAACACCCCTCGGTCAGGTGCGATGGCAGGCGTGCCGGCCAGCAGATAGTCGAGGATGGAGTCACCGGAGCGGCCCGGGTGCACGCCCTGCACAGGTTGCGACAATTGCATCTGGTCACCCATCAAGACGATGTTACGGGCCGCCATGCCCATGGTGACCAGGCTCGCCACACTCACCTGGCCTGCTTCATCGATGAACAGGTAATCCAACTGCTCGGTGAAGCTCGCATCGGCGAACAGCCAGGCAGTACCGGCGGTCAGGTTGATATCCGGCCCCCAGTTGTCGAGAAATTCCGTTTTGTCCTCAATGGAGCGAATGCAACGGCCGATGAATTCCGTGCCCTCGCCTTCCGATGACTTTTTCAGCCCCTTGAATCTAACACCCTCCACTTGTGCACGCGCCTCGACAGCAGCCAAGAGGTTGTTGATGGCGGAGTGCGAATTGGAGGTTACCCCGATGCGCTTGCCGGCTTTGAGCAGGTCAACGATCACATGCGAGCCGGTGTAGGTCTTGCCGGCACCTGGCGGCCCCTGAATGAACAGCACACTGTCCTCGAGGTTGCGTACCACCTGCTTGATGGCATCGGTCGTTGCCAGGTCCGGATTAAGCAGAGGCGCACCCGGCTCGATGCCTTTAACCCGTGGTGCACGTCGATGGAGGAAATCCGCCACCGCCTGGAAGCGTTGCTCACCAGCCAAGACGCTATCGGCATAACGAAACAGTGCCTTGCGCAGCGGCGTGGACGGTATTGGCCTGCCGGGAATCATATCAAAGGCTTCCGGTGGCGCCTTTTTTGCGGTGGCCTTGAATGTCGCCAGGCACGCGTCATGGTCCAGACTGACCAGTTGCACACTGGCCACCGATTCTGGGATGACACCTTTGGATCCGGAACGCATTTTGCTTTCCTGCGGCTCGAAACTGTATTCGAACAGGAACGAATTATTGATCGGTTCCGGCGGCGTTTTTGTACGCTGCAAACCGGCGAGGCTCTCGATATCCTCCAGCAACTCTTCGGTCGTCATGTCCTGGCGGCTGAACAGCTGCCACCACACCGGCTTTTCTGCCCTACGGTAGAAGTCGAGCAGTTGGAAGGTCAGTACCCTGACCTGATCCTCGTCGCTCAGTGCGCATTCCTCGGACGGCAAGCCAGCGAGCAGTCGATCACGATAATTTGCCAGCAGAACCTCGATCTCCTTCTGCTCTGCTACGGCTTTCTCGCCCTCAGCATGCTTTACGACAAGAGCCTCGAGGCCCAACGGACTTATGTTTGCAAGCCAGTTGCGTAACAGATACGTAGAAAGCACATCGTCTTCGTTGTACCGCTCAATCTGCTCAAGCAATGCTGGCTCACCAGTCTCTTTCCAGCGCTCATAGAACACGATGCTCGCACCGGCATTGGTAACATCACCGTCGCGCTTTGCCATGTAGAAGTGTTCGATGTTCTTGATCGAGTAGCTGGGTTCCGACACCCGGATCGCTTCACGCACCACCTTGTAAAGGTCAATCAATTTGCCATTGCGCAGCAGCCAGTCCACTTGCGCCTCTCGCGTACCGTGCTGGCTCATCAGGCGCTTGATGGCCGTTTCTTCATAGCTGGCATAGTGGTAGACATGCGCATTCGGGTAACGCTCAAGGTGCGCGATGACCCAGTCGATGAACTGCTCGAACGCGATCTTTTCTTCGTCCCGGCTGTGCGCCCAAAAAGCTTTGAAGGTTTGTTCACCGCCTTCGTCTATATACAGGCCGAAGAGGTACTCCAGGCCACCCTCCTCCAGAGGATTACCTTCCATATCGAAGAACAGATCACCCTCGACTGCAGAAGGCATACGGCCAAAGCCACGCCGCTGCCCCATGACCGGCAACAGCTCGTACAACGGGGTATCGCTGGAGCGCCCCTGAAACTGCAGGCGCGCCTGATGGCGTAACTTGTTCAGTGACTCCACTTGCAGCTTGGGTATACGCAAGTCATCGCCACTGGCCGCCAACTGTTGCAAGGTGGTCACACCGCCAACCTGTAATTTCTTGATTTGCGAGCGGCTGATACCAGCGACTGCCGACAGATGGTCATCCTGTAGACGTTGTTCAGTGCAACGATCACGCCACCCACAAAAACCACAATGCCCACACGGGTCCGGGTAGGTGACCCGAGGTCCGTCAATGTTCACGAACGCAGTGAAACGCTGCAGCACCTGCTCTAGGTAATCCGCGTAGTCAGCAACCCGGTAGGCCTGTTCGGTACGCGCAACATCACCCAGCACGATGTACATGAACTGTGGCTGTACGCCCTGAATCGCTATCAGCATCCGCGAATAAAGCGCAACCTGCACCAGAAACTTGGCCTTTGTATTCTTGGCCAACTTGGTGTCGATCACTTCATAGCTGTGGCCACCCAACGCCGACGGCCGAGGCACTTTGCGCAGGAAGTCGGCATGCCCGTTAAAGGCGCCTTCCTGAAGCGAGGCCTGAAAGATGATGTCCGCACCAGCCTGCATGGCTTCGATGGTCAGCTCCACCCGCCGAGGGAAGCTCGGATTACCCTCAGCGATGTCGACTACGTGGGCATGGTTGCTTTTGAGCCGTTCAAGAAATGCTGCTTCGTGGGCCAGCCCTTTGTCCTGGATCAAGCGGTTCTGCTCGCTTGCCGGGGCTTTCTCCATCGGCGCGACCAGGTGTTGCAGGTCCAGCGCTGTCAGATGCTGGCATTCCAGGAAGCCGCAGATGTCCGAGGCGGAATACAGCCGAGTCCCATTTCGAGTTTGCATGGTTGTATTGCCTCCGGCGTGGCTCAGGCGTCGAGCGAGCAACCTTGGTAGAACTGCTCGAACAAGGGCGTTGGCAAGTGCTGCACATCGAGCAGGCCGAAGTGCTTGCCTACGCTGCGCCCTACGGCCATGAGTGTTCTCGCGGAGTTCTCGGTACCGGCATAGCCAGCGTTTACGACGTAGTCGACACGTTCCTTGTCGCTCTCTGCGCGGGCATAGGCATTGCCAGTGATAAATACATCAACCAGGCAGACACTGACGCGCTCGTCCCCCACCGTGAACGGCTCGAGCGTTTCACCAGACAAGGCTGCCCGCAGTCCGTCCTCACCACCTTCAACTATGCGTTCAAGGGCAGCAAGCGAGCGGCCGAACAAGTCAAACTCGTCAATGGAAAACGGGAAGCAATAGCCCTGTGCAGTAGCGCGTGAGAGCGTTTTCCCATTGCGCGGCTCAGCCACCAGCCAGTCAACGAACGCGTCTTTATTGTCTGGCGCACCGCTGTGACGGAAGGCCAAGTAGTCACTGAGCACCTGGCCAAAAGGATGACCCGTGGGCACCCAGCCGCTATTGCCAGACTCGCGCAGCGATACTTCGCCCTGCTCGCCAACAGCTTGGGCCTCAGGTACTGGTGTCAGGCCAAAGCAGCGAAGGTCATAGCCGAGCATGAAAAGGCTCGCCTCGAATGCATGGCATCGCGCGGGCATTGCCCCTTGGTCGGCAAACCAGCCTGTGCGCCCGAGCAACGCGCGGACAATCCAGCCCAAGCGGACCTGCCAGCGCGCCCACTCAGCGTATTCTATCGCCGAGAACTGCGGCGCTGCCAAACAATTGGCAAACGCCCCGGGGTTGCGGATTTGATCGCCACGCGCGCCGCCGGACGGAAACCTCAGCAGAGGTTTGCCACGCCCTGCCCACTGCTGGCGGAACAGCGCATACAACATGGCAATCGCGGCGCCCACACGGCTGTCATAGATCGGCGAACCGGACAAGTCGAGCAAGGCGTGAATCTTGGTCAGGCCCGAATCGAAACGCTCGACACTGCTGAGGTCATCCAGGTCATTGTCGGCATCGAGCGCCATGAGCCCAGCCATCTTCTTCAGGTAGCTCGACAACTCGCCGCTGGCCGCCAGCCGATGCAAGAATGGAATGGCGCCCCGCACCCCGCCCCAGCGCAGAATCTGCAAACAGGCCTGAAGCGCTTGTTGCTCATCACCGGCGCGGACACCAGCCGACAGCCACTCACGCAATTGCCTAAGCGAGCCCTGGGTCTGCATCCAGGTTTCAGAGTCGACCGCGCTCTGGTGGCTGTCGCGCCAGCTTGCCTTCCAGCGGTAATGCTCAAGGACCTGCTCTATCCCCTGTACATCGACCGTCAAACCGCCGGGCACAAACTTGCTGGACTTGAATCGCAGCTTGAAGGTGAGTACCGGCAAGTTGGCTGCCAGCCATTCAATGAAAGCCTCAACTTCGGGTTGTGCCAGGAAGTCATCACGGTTCATGCCAGCCGCCTTGCAGGTAGTGTCGAATGGCCATACCCTAAGCAAAATGACAGGCTGCGTCCACGTTGTCTGTTCATACAGGTAAACAATTGGAGTAGGTTCGAGTGCCCTGGCCATATAGTTTCCAGCGGCAGCGGCGAGTCGCTCATTTAACTGTAAAGTTTTCAGACACACATCAGCTCTTTACGGACCGCGCGCCCCCTCAAGGATTATCACCTCATGGACTATCAAGCACTCAAGACCCGACACCGCCAAGAACGTGAGGGCCATCACCCCAACCTCACCTTGCGTGTTCATCGAGCACTGAGCTGGCTGAACCGAGCCGAGCAGACTGATTTTGCCAACGGTCGTAAAACCGCGCAGCAAGCACTGGCCAATCGCAACACCGCGGCCGTGCTAGGGGTGCTGTTCAACCGGATCTACACCCTGCGCAACCAGATCATGCATGGGGGTGCCACTTGGAACAGCAGCGTCAATCGAGATCAACTGCGCGACTGTGCCAACCTGCTCGGCAAGCTGGTTCCGGTCATCATTCTGCTGAAGTTAGATAACCCGGATACATTGTGGGGAGATGCATGTTATCCCGTGGTCGTTTAGCTCAGTGGCCACGCTTGGACCTGGGTCGCCCTACGCTGGGCACCCGAGCCGGTTATCGGCAGGCCAGAAATACTTTTCGCAGTATTCCAATCGGTATTCCAGCCTAAATTACAAACCGAAATTCGCTCTACTAATCAATATGTTACTGACTTAATTCAGATCACCCCGGCACACCGAAATTTCAGATCACTTTTATGCGCATGTTGGTGTCTGGGATCTGGAAACCGCTAGGTCAATATCGCTTGAAACGAGCCCCGATGTCGTGTTCCGTGAAGCACCGCCAACGGCCGAACGTCTCTGAAACCACGTTCACGAGTAGCTCTCCCGACCCAAAATCTCAGAATCCTCCCCTTCCCTGTAGTCCATTTCCCAAAGATACTCCCAACCCACCTTTCCCATTGCGGTCGTTTTTCCGCCCCCTTAGTCTCAGCACGTCGTTGCACATCAACGACTAGCTTTGACAGGCTGATGACGACCAAACACGCGGATTGCCTATGGCGGCTGTGTGTGGGGCACCTCGTGTGCGCCGGTTTGGTCTTCACCGGTCTGTCAACCCATGCACAGCTGCCACCACTTGTTTGACAGCAAGCGTTGGTCGCTCCACTGAGGACCAGAACATGCTGAAGATCGTCCCCGACCCACCACCCACACCCGCCACCCTGGAAGACACCCTAACCCTAGCCGCCGACTACGCCCTCTGCGCCGAAGCCGTGGCCCAACAAGCCCTCCTCATACAGCCCCGCTCCCCGGCAGCCCCACTGATCATGGCCTCCATGCACGAGCTGGAATGCCTGCGCCGCCTGCTGGAATCCGCCCTCCTGCAAATCCATCACCCTCCCTCGCGACACCCCACGCACTAACCCTCAAGCCCCTGGCTCAAGCAAACCGGCAGTCACCAACTTGCCCCGCCAAACAGCCAGCCCAAAAAACTTCAGGGAGCCACATCCATGTCCACCCCAGACACCCCCTGCACCCTCGGACAAACCGTCTTCTACCAAGGCGAAAACTACACCCACGCACTGTTCCGCATCGAGCCCGGCATCCCCTGCCAACACGCACGCGAACAGGCTTCGAAATTGATGGGCTATGCCCGCGACCTCACCCTCGAAGGCTTGATGGAAGACAAACCCAAACTGATCTGGGCCGCCCACTACCTCTGCGCACTCGGCAAAGCGCTGCTGGACGACGCTGAACTGGGCATGATGCGCTAAGCCTATAGATCCCCGGCGGAATGAGGCTGCTCATCGCGCCGGGACCTGGCTCGTGGGTGAAGCTTGCGGGAGCTCATAAAAGAGCCGTGAAATCCAACGACCCAAGCCCAAGCCGTTATCGTTTCTTATCGCCTTCAACTCTGGCGAGGCGACAACTCCAGACAACGCGGGCGCCCTTCTGCCACGTCGCAGATATTGCGATGCATCAACATGCCAGTAGTCTCGGCACTGAAAGTTTAGCGTTCCTACAGCCTCCACTTCAAAAGCAAGCTGCATCTTTCAGATTATTTTCTTTCCTTGTAGTCCGCTTCTCAAAGACACATGAAATCCGCCGTACCTATTGCGGTGCCTTTCTCCCTACCCCTAGTCTCGCGTGTCGTTGCCTATCGCCATGCTTGCTTTGAAACGCTAATGCAACCCAACATGCGGATTATCAAGGGCGGCTAGGTGTAGGGCACCTAGACGTGCCTTTGCATTCCCTAAGCACAAAACTGTACTCAAGGAAGAAACACATACCCATGACAGCCGAATCTACATCTACAACCGTCCAGCAAAACCAATCCTCCAACCCACCGCCCGACACCTTTACCCCCAACTCCACCCGGCAAGCAGTATTCAAACTGCTTGCCGATATCAAATGGTGGCTGCCAGTAGTTTCAACGCTTATCTCAATCCTGCTCCTCACCAAGTACCTTTGGGTAATCCATCACCCGGAGTTGATTTTGAGCTCGTTAGGTAACCCCTCAAACTTGGTTGCCTGGTTATTCTTCAGCCTGCTGGTACTTGCCTCACTGCTGATCGTCGTATCGGTGCCCTCTTGGGTCTTCACGCTGAGCATGTCTGTATGCACCGTTGACAGAGAGCTGGAAAAGAAGCTCGCCTTACGCTTTGGCCTGATCGTAGTCGGGGGCTATTTACTGCTATCACTCAACCTGCTGGGGGCAATCTTTGGTTTTACCATGGCCCCAGCCTACTTCTTTCCTATCGTCGTAGCCGCTGCCATTTGTGCGCTGTTGATTGTGCTGCGTCGCAATCTGCCCCTGCACGAAAAAGTACTGGATCTGCCACCTGGCCCCCGCAAACCTGCTCATCGCAAAATCTATTACACAGCCGTCGTTGGCTGGCTCGGTGTGCTGCTAGCATTCACTTCGGTGAGTGGCGTCATGCCCGCCCAGCTAGCCATCATGACCTGGCGAGGCGGAGAGAGCGATGAGGAAGCCATTGGTGCTATCGCGCTCTGCTTGCTGATCATGACGCTGTACCTAGCGCCAGTCCTCGTCTTTTACCTAACAGAGGGCGATGCGATACGCCGCATCGGTCGAGCCGCATTGACATTACTTGGGTGCGTCTTCGTCAATGCAATGCTGTTGCCGGCCTTCGTGGACTTGTGGGTTTACTCCGCCGCTAATCTGATCAAGATCAGAGACAATACCGAGCTTAGCTATGTGTTGAGCGAAAAGGACTACCCGAAAGAGGTATTCAGTAGCGCCACGTGGCAGCTGGAAAGCTATAAGGGGCCCAATGGTTTGTATAGCGTCAGAGGGTTCCGCCTGTTCCGCTTCGGCGATACGTTATTGATCTGTCCCGCGAGCTACCGAGATGTCGGTTTGAAAAAGATCGATAGCTACGTCCATCGCTGTATTGCGTTGTCCGAGGCCAAGGTGCATGTCGCCGCCCCTGTATCAAGCGACGATGCCGCGACGGAGGCCAAGCCGAAGTGATCCGGCACCCTTCGCTTCATTGTTGGTTGAACACCGGAGCGCCTTAAGGGGGGCTGCCCCCGGCGCACCTACGCGCCGGGGAGGTCAAACCGGGCCCGGCACCTGAGGCAATGCTCGCCCCGAATGAAAACGCGGCAACACCACCATATGCGGCAGTGCAAACGCCGCCAGCACCACGAACAGGGCGCGAATGCCGGTCTGTTCCTGCTGCCAGAACACAGCCCCACCCACCAGGGCAAATACTCCTGCCCCAGCGAGCACTGGCCAGGTGCGATGCAGGTAGTCGCCCATCGACAAGGCACCCACCATTCGCTCGCGCACACGGGTTTGGGGTTCGGCATGCAGCAGGTAGAACCCGAGCGCAAACCCAATCAGCGGCGGTGTGACCACCACCAGCAGCAAGGTCACCGCCAGGCGCAGGTCACGCCGTTGCCAAGCACTCATCAGCAGCACACCGAACGCAATCAGCCCCGCACACGCAAGCGTCACCGCCAGCCATCCGCCCAAGGCAGAAGAGGCACCGGCCGCCATCGCCAGGTTGAGCAACTCGGCTACCGCATCGCGATGCAACACCGCAGGCCCGCCCAGGATGAACAGCCCCAGCGCAATCTGCTCATGCCGCCGCTGAAATACCTCATCCTCATGGGCGAAGTGCCAAACCGACAGCAATAAAAAGGCGGTAAGCGCCAACGCCCCCGCCACTTGCCAGACTAGGGCGCACACCACGGCCACGCCCAGGTAGCTGAGCACAAAGCGCTTACGCTGCCCGTGCTCGACCAGGTACAGGTCGCTGGCCCCATGCAGCAGGCCAAGCCCTAGCCCGACCAGCAGCACGTAGGCCAGCGGTGCCAGCCCGCCTGCAAGGCTGGCCGCAATCGCCAGCCCCACAAGGGCGCGCCAGCTGCGCCCTGTGCAAGTCATGCTCAGTAGCCTCGGCCTACCGGCACGGCGCGCAGGTTACGTTCCGAGGTAAAGGCGTAGACGACCTTGGCCAGCACGTCGAGCACCAGGAATACCCACACGGTGGTGGCATCGCTCACGGCCCAGAAGCCTTCGGGGCCGACGGCGAAGACCACGGGGTAGATCAGCCACAGCACGGTGAGAAAGCCTACGTTGCGGCGGTAGGCGGGGCTGACGCCGGGTTGTTGGCTGGCGATGCTGGCGACGGGTTTCCACAGCAGGTACAGCACGCCAGCAAACGCGGCGCAGGACCAGGCGAAGAACACCCACTTGATCACGCCGTAGGGGGCCAGGGAGGCGATCAGGCCGGTGACGATCATGATGACGTCGAGGGTGACGATGGCGGTGATGTAGCCGCTTTTGCCGTACAGGTCGCGGGTGCCGTAGTAGGCGGAGCTGACGACGCCTGCCAACAGCAGTGGAGTGGTGAAGGCCCAGTCTACGTAGCGGGCCAGGTAGGTGACGCTGCCGTCGACTTTGATCAGGTTACCGACGCCCAGGTACATGCACAGATAGGCGGTGGCGGCGATGAAGGGGACGGCGGCATGGATCAGGGTGTGGCCCAGAAGCGGGCCGTAATGTGCGCCTTTGATGTAGATGGCCAGTGATGCCAGGGCCATGACGATGAAACCGATCAGCAAGGGGGTTTGGATCATTTGAGGCTCCGCTACCAGCAGTAAAAGGCCCGGGGTGCATGCAAGGGGGTGCCGGGGTTCGCCGCGGTTTTTTTTAGCCGCTTCGTTTACGGATGGAGAGCGGGGTGAGATTTTTGGTTCAAAATGTTTCGGTGCCTGGCGCGATCGTCCCAAGGTCACGCGATGCACTGTAGGAGCGGTCTTGTACCGCGATGGGCCGCACAGCGGCCCCAGGATTTCAGCCTGCATCAAGGATCGCCGGGGCCGCTGCGCGGCCCATCGCGGCACAAGGCCGCTTGTATGGTTAAACTTGAAGGGGTGGTGGGACGCTAAAGCCGATTCTGACTGTCAG
>NZ_VEJQ01000038.1:0-29413 GCF_007680745.1 Pseudomonas sp. DE0010 | reverse complement strand
ACGCAAGGCCTCTGCGTCATAGCCTTTATCGGCTAGCAGCCATTTGCAGCGCTTGCGAGGCCGTCCGCGTTGAGCCGAAGGAATACTGACACCCTCGAGCAGCGGCTGCGCGTAGCTGATGTCACTGGCTTGACCGCCAGAGAGGAGGAAGCGCAACGGTACGCCGTTGGCATCGCAGAGCATGTGAATCTTAGTCGTCAGGCCACCGCGGCTGCGGCCTAGAGCGTGATCGGCAGGTTCGTCAGAATCCTTTTTTTTCGAGCACCTGACGAGGCTCGAGTAGCGCGCACTGCGGTCGAGTCGATCATCCAGGTCTGCAGATCAATCAAACCTTGTTCGTTCAGCCTCAGGTGCAAGCGCTTGAGCATCCGATCGAATGCCCCGTTGATTCGCCAGTCCCGAAACCGTTGATACACAGTTGACCAGGGGCCGAAGCGCTCCGGCATGTCACGCCAGGCCGCCCCGGAGCAAAGCACCCAAAGTACGCCATCGAGCATTAGCCGGTCACTCACTCGAGGCCGGCCACGCTTGCGTGTTTCGATGAAGAGATCGGAGACCACATCCCAAGCCTCGTCCGAGATTTCGTACCGCTTCGTCATCACAGGATTCCTTTCCGTTGATGGCCGGGGACTTTACAAAATTCCTGAGGATGCGGGGCGATAACTGGGTTTCTACGGATTTCGTACAGAGCCTAAGTCACCTTCCTGACGGTAGTTCACCCTGGATTCTCGGCATCTAACCCATTCATAAATCGCAACAATTTGCGTGGTGCGTTTGTCGCTCGGCCAGAAGCCTTTTCCAGGGAGGCAGATCATAATGTCGCCCCGCTTGAAGCCGCCGGCTCAACCGTTACCATCTCGCCCAAGGTCAGGATCCTAGATCCAAATTCAATTGCACTAAATCAAGGTGGTTTCAATGATCTGGTTTCTACAGGGTCAGGCTTCTCAGCGCGACATCATTCTGGGCGCCTTGGAGGCACTCCCAGCCGGTGTTCGCGTATTCGCATCCCATGGGGGTGACCGGCCGGAGATCACCGGTTTGGCACACGGCAGCTTTAAGGAGCCTGAAGACCGCGAAGATCGCATTGACTGGGTGCTTCGCACCGCAATCGAGAACTCGATTAGGGTGGTCTTAGCTGGTCGCGTTGGGGGCGCGTATGAGAGCCGTCGTGCGGATTTTGAGCGCGCAGGCATCACGCTTGTTACCGGCGGAATGAGCAAGCGCACTTTTGAGCTGGTTGACGACAAGGCCAATTTTACAGCCGAGGCAGAACGCGCTGGATTGGCTTGCATCCCCGCTATCACGGTTGAAAACCCAGATCAGCTACTCGCTGCCTATGAAACCTTGAGTCCGACTTCAGAGGTTTGTATCAAGCCGGTTGTTGGCATCTATGGACAGGGATTCTGGCGGTTCAAGGCCGGGGTAGATCCATTCCGCTGCTTTGCGAACCCAGATGCTCGAGAAGTCGACTTCGAGACTTATTATCGCATCTACTCAGCCGGGCCAGCTCGTGAGCCGATGCTGGTGATGCCTTACCTCCCAGGGCCTGAGTGCTCCGTGGACATGGTTTGTGAGGGCGGCAAGGTAGTGGCGTATGTCGGTCGCCGGAAAGCCGGAGCGCACCAAACTTTCGAGCGAGACACGCCGGCAACCGACCTGGCTGTCGCCGCGGCTCAGCATTTCGGTTGTGACGGCATCATCAATGTCCAGACCCGCGATGGCGCCGATGGGATGCCAAGGCTTCTTGAGATCAACCCACGATATTCAGGTGGTGTTGGCTACACCCGTGAAGCTGGTGTCAACCTTGCGGGTATCTTCGCTGCGCGCCGGCTTGGCCTCCCAGAGCCACAGATTTCTTGGAAGGAGGGGGTGCGAATTCGGGCGATCACTATTGCCGTTACGGCCCCGGCTGGGTGATAGAATGGCCATCATTCTGGTACCACGTGTACCAAATCTAGATTAAAGTTTCTGTCTACTCAGGGAGCGAGACATGCTGACGCCAGGCGCCAATGTTGCACTTTCTTCACCAAAATCATCGTGGACGCTGGAGTCTTTGCAGCAGAACGCTTTTGGCTCGACCGCAGCTGTCGCGCTGATCCCTGTTGATGACAAACGATCCCCAAGGGGGGCTGCCGCGCTTTTTCACATTGAGCAGCCCGCTTGGATGCAATGGAGTGGCAGTCGTGAGCAGGTCGGCTGCTCGCTTCAGCTCGGGAGCTTGCCTGCCGGCGGTGATCGCGTTCTGCTGATCGTCTACAGATACTCCAACCTCGGGCCGGTTAGCTCTCTTGGCAACCTCAAGCTCAAGGTTGATCAAACGTTTTCCTACGACTTGGATACCAGCGCGTTTGGCGAGAGCGCGTTGATATTGGGCGAGTTCTATTCCCGCGGTGGACAATGGAAATTCCGGGCCATGGCAGAAGGCTCAGCCTATGGCCTGGCGGCGTTTGGCCGCAGGCTCGGGTTGGAGATTGACGAAGCCAACCCGGACCATCCAGAGGTCGGGAGTCTTGACTCTCGCCCTAATGGCGGTGCAACGGCCGCCACTGGCACTGGCTTTGCTGTGTCCAGCAACGTGCTGCTGACCTGCGCCCATGTCATCGAGGGGATGTCGTCGATTGAGATCAGTTCCTTCAATGGTCGGTATCGAGCAGAGCCTGTGATGGTCGACACTTCAAACGACATTGCATTGCTCCGAGTAGCTGGTGCGCCATTGACGCCCGTCCAGTTCGCCGCAACCGGCGGCTGCTCCCTGGGCGACGCAGTGACAGCGATTGGCTTCCCAATGTCGGGATTTGCTGGCGGTGGTGCACATGTCACCCAGGGCGGCGTCTCCGCCCTTTTCGGCCTGCGTAACGACTCGAGCCTGTTGCAGTTCACAGCGGCAATTCAACCCGGATCGAGTGGTAGTCCACTGTTCGACTCACGGGGGAGTGTGGTCGGCATGGTTACTTCAACCGTGCCAGATGCACAGAACATGAACTTTGCGGTCAAGTCCCATTTGCTCGCTGCCTTCTTAGAAGCATGCCATATCCACATAACAGTCAATGACTCTCATGCAGCGCAGACACCTGCCGATATAGCGAGGGGTGTTCAACCGTCGCTTTGGAAAATCGAAGCGCGAAATTAAATGCTGCATGCCATTGAAATTAAAAGTGCGCACGTTAGGTTCACTACTATCGTCCACGGAACTCCAACATGGAGCATAGTTTAGTGAATCAAGCGTCTACAAAGTTGAGCGCCACGCTGAAGCGCGGCGTGCTTGAAGTTGACGTGCATCAGGCTTCCATTTCGCCTGAATCGCTTTTTGGCTTTGCCGAGCGTCGCAATCCGAAGCGAGCATTTTTGTTTGTTTCTCGGGTGCTGGGTAAGCACATTCCCGTCAAGCCATCGGTGATGCAGCAATCCTATAAAGCCTTGGCTGCACAAATTCCCTCCGACCTGCCAGGCCCTGTACTGGTCATCGGTATGGCTGAGACAGCCGTTGGCCTGGGGGCGGGTGTTCATCGCGCCTTCAGCGAGTCACGGGCTGACACCATGTACATCGTCAGCACCCGCCACCCGGTAGGCGATCAGATCTTTGCTCGTTTTGAAGAAGAGCACAGCCATGCCAGTGCACACTTGATTCATGAGCCGTCCGAACCTCAACTCTCGGAAATGATGCGCAGCGCCAAGTCGCTGGTGCTCGTTGATGATGAGGCCTCGACCGGTCGCACGTTCATCAATCTACACCGCGCCCTCGTGGGCGCTGGGCTCAACCAGATCGAGCGCGTTGTCACCTGTGTGCTGACTGATTGGTCTGCGGGCGCTGTGTCGAGCAGCATCGGCGAAGCGGCCGCACAGGTATCTCTGCTGAGTGGCGCTTACAGCTTCACCGAAGATCCTGAAGCTCCGCTTCCTGAAATGCCGGACACCGGCACTGTGGCCGCGGGGGATTGGGCTGTAAACCCCGAAAACGACTGGGGCCGACTGGGTACCCGTGGGGTAGCAGACACCCTGGGACTCAACATCGCTGTCCAGCCGGGTGAGCGGGTCATCGTCCTCGGTACCGGTGAGTTCGTTTGGAAGCCCTTCCTGTTGGCTGAACGCCTTGAACGCGCTGGCGCCGATGTGCATTTCAGCTCGACTACCCGTTCGCCAATTGCACTTGGTCATTCGATCGGACACGCTCTGAATTTCTCGGACAACTACGGTCTTGGCATCGTCAACTTCCTCTACAACGTGGCACCCGGGCAATTCGATCGAGTGCTGATCTGCAGCGAGACGGACGCACAGGCTGTGCCAACTGCGTTGATTGAAGCTTTGAACGCGGAGGTGATCGTCGATGCCAAATAAGCGCCCACTGGCCCTGGTCGACCTGGACGATACGCTCTTCCAAACCGCTCGGAAAATGCCTGAGGGCACTTCGCGCTATCCGGCGTCCTTTGACGTTAACGGTGAAGTGAGCGGTTACCAGACCGAGATGCAGAAGCAGTTCCTTGGATGGCTCCTGACAACGACTGATGTGGTACCCGTTACTGCGCGCAGTGCCGAGGCCTTCAATCGTGTTCGCCTGGATTTCACTGGCCCTGCTATTTGCTCCCATGGCGGCCTGATTCTTAATCCCGACCGCTCCGTCAATATGGACTGGCATGGCGTGATGAATGGAATTCTCTCGGCGTTCCAGGACCGCTTGCCCGTGCTGTGTGAGACGGCGTTGCGTATTGGGGACGAGCAAGGTGTATCGCTTCGTGGCTGGGTTGTGGAAGAGGCCGGTCAGCGTCACTACGTTGTGGTCAAGCACAACAACGGTTCTGACGCTGACCTGATTCTGGTGCGCAACAAGCTGAGTGAAGCTGGCCTGATTGAAGGCATGCACACTCATTCCAACGGCAATAACCTTGCCCTGTTACCTGCAGGTCTGTCCAAGCGCGTCGCTGTTGAGTACTTCCTCAAGCAGGATCGTGAGTTGAACGGGGAGCGCCCTGTGCTCGGTTTCGGCGACAGCATCACCGATCTCGGCTACATGAACCTCTGCGATTTCTGGTCGACTCCGGCGCGGAGCCAGCTTGCCGCATTGGTGGAGGGCAGCATCCATGCTTAACCCGATCCTGACCTCGATGACTGTTGGTAGCGGTAGCTACTTGCCTGAGGATGTTCATTTCCTGTTGCAGTCAGTGAACATCGGCCTGACCGATGTGCTGGAAAAGGAGCGGCTGATCCAGTCCAAGCAAAAGCACTACTCGGAAATGATCAGCCAGGAAGATGCGCCGTCTCAGACTCACATGGAGTTGTTCGAGCGAGCGATGACTCAGAACGGCCTGCGCATGGCGGCGGACGTTCAATCCTTGGCTCTGGCCTTGGAAGAGCGCTATCAGGGTCCGACAATTGCGCTCGTTTCCTTCGTGCGCGCCGGGCTTCCGCTTGGTGTCCTGTTGCGCCGTGCATTGATTGGCCTGGGCCGGGATGCACATCACTATGGCATCAGCATCGTCCGCGATCGTGGTATCGACACTGTTGCGCTCGAATCTATCATCGCAGCGCACGGCGCTGAGAACATCGTTTTCGTCGATGGGTGGACGGGCAAAGGCGCTATCTCTGGTGAGATCAAGCGCAGCCTCGCAGGTGACAGCCGTTTCCCTGAAGACCCCAGATTGGTCGTACTGGCAGATCCATGCGGCCGAGCCTGGCTCGCAGCCTCGGCCGAAGACTGGATCATCCCATCCGGTATTCTGGGTGCGACCGTATCCGGTTTGGTTTCCCGCTCGATCTGGCCGAGTGATGGCGGGCTGCATGGTTGCGTCGTATATGACCACCTGCGAGAGCACGACGTGACCCGAGCATTCATTGATCGGATCGAAGCAGCTCGAGCTGCCGTCGAGGTAAGTCCGGCTCTGCCGTGGACACCAGATGAGGCAGAGAACCTGCAGAACGATGCACTTGGTGTCGTCAGCCGTCTTTCTGAACGATTTGGTGTGACCAATTTGAATCGCATCAAGCCAGGTATCGCCGAAGCGACTCGCGCTGTGCTGCGCCGTGTCCCAGATCAGGTACTGGTGCGGGACCGCAACGACGCAGACGTCCAACTGCTGATCCATCTGACTGACCGTGCCGGCATCCAGGTACAGGAAGCTGGTGAAGACTTGGGGCCATACCGTGCCGTTACCATCATCCGGGAGGTGAGCTAATGGACCGCATCTCCCCGTGGGCCCTGGGCGCGACGCTCTACATGCCTGCAACTCGAGCCGATATCGTCGACGTGATTTGCGCTGATAAGCAGCCTGGTCTTCGCTCGCTCGTTATCTGCCTAGAGGATGCGGTTGCCTCTACCGATGTTGAGCATGCACTGCAGTCGCTGCGGGCGATCTTGACTGCTATCGGACCACGAGCTAGCCGCTCTCCGAGAAGTCCGTTGGTTTTCGTACGTCCGCGTGATTCGAAGATGGCGGCTCTACTCAACGAGTGGTCTGAGATCACCGCAGCGCATGGGTTTGTAGTGCCGAAGTTGTCCCTTGCCACCTTGGGTGAGTGGGTCCGAGCAGTTACCAACCCCGACCTGCTGTTGATGCCCACGCTTGAAACCAGCGACGTATACAACCCTGGGGCGATGGGCGAACTGGGTTGCGCGCTTCGCTCAGAGTTAGGTGATCGAATCCTTGCTTTGCGCATTGGTGGAAACGATCTGATGAGTTGTCTCGGACTGCGCCGTAACCCGGCTACGACCTTGTATCAGACCCCAATGGGGTACGTGATTCCAATGCTGTGTGGGGTCCTAGGCGCTCAAGGTTTTGCTCTTACCGCCCCTGTTTTCGAGCAGCTCGCAACACCTCAGTTGCTCGCCGAGGAACTGGAGTTGGATATTGCCCACGGGTTGGTCGGTAAGACAGCGATTCACCCCACCCAGATTGCGCAGATCCATGACAGCTTCCGCGTACCTCTTGAGGACTACAACTGCGCCAAACTCATCGTCGATGGTTCTGCGCCTGCTGTCTTCAAACACAACGATGCGATGGTTGAACCAGCGACCCACTACAACTGGGCCATCAACATCATCGAGCGGGTGAAATGGCACGGTGTGAAACCCGCAGAAGCAGGTATAGCGGAGCCAGTTCGCTTGGCTGAGGCAGTTCGATGACCCAGGAAATGATTGAAGCTGGCCCGGCCTCCGGCCAGGTCCTGTCGGTTTTTGACTTCGACGGCACCCTGACCCGGCGAGACAGTTTCGTCCCATTCCTGCTGTTTGCGTTCGGTAAACGGAAGTTCGCCGCGCGGGTGATACGCATGCTTCCTGCATGCATTCGCTACCTCGGCAAGGGAATGAGTCGCGACGAGCTTAAAGCTGTGCTTGTCGCCACCTTCCTGACTGGTGTTGAGGAGGCTTGGGTAAAGCGGAAGGCTGCGGAATTCAGAAGGGCGTTTTGGGTACGGCTCATGCGGCCGGCCGGCGTACAATCCGTCGCGGCCGAGGTTGCTAGCGGTGCCTTGGTAACAATCTGTTCAGCTTCTCCGCGGATAGTGCTCATGCCATTCGCTCAGGAGCTGGGTATCAGCTTGATTGGGACTGAGCTTGAAGTAGTTGAAGGCAAGCTCACAGGCGCGCTTAGCGGGAGTAACTGCCGCTGCGAAGCAAAGGTACTTCGCCTGGAAGCTGTATATGGCCCGCTGGCCCAGTACAAGCTACGAGCTTGGGGTGACACCCGCGGGGATCAAGAGCTACTTGCTGCAGCGCAAGAGCCGCACTGGCGGCACTTTCACCCGCGCTGGCAGCGTGGCCGGATGAAGATTGAGAAAATTGGTGCGCGTGTGAACTCGACGGACGCGACCACAAATTCAGTTACGGGTGTCTCCTCTGGCACCCAACAGCACGATGACCAACAAGGAGCGTAACGATGGCACTTACCCTTTCGAAGAATCAGTCCATTTCTCTGGAGAAGACCGCGGGCTCGGGTCTGTCCAAGGTAACCCTGGGTCTGGGCTGGGATCCTGTGAAAGCTACTGGTCTTTTCGGCAAGATTTTTGGTGGTGGCGGTGGAGAGATCGACCTCGACGCGTCGTGCATCATGCTGGATGGCGACCTGAAGCCGGTCGACCTGGTGTGGTTCCGCCAGTTGAAATCCAAAGATGGTTCGATCCAGCATTCTGGTGACAACCGCACTGGTGAGGGTGAGGGTGATGATGAGTCGATCACCGTAAACCTGAACAACGTTCCTGCATCGGTTAAGCACCTGGTGTTTACGACTAACAGCTTCACTGGGCAGAACTTCTCTCGCATCCAAAATGCGTACTGCCGCATCGTCAATGACGGCAATAAACAGGAGTTGGCGCGTTTCAACCTCAGTGACCAGGGTGAGCACACTGGCGTGGTCATGGCCAACCTGTCGCGCGGCGCTTCTGGTTGGGAGTTCAAAGCTATCGGTAAGACTACCCATGGCCGTACTGCTGACGACTTGGTGAACCTGGCCGTTCAGGCGGTGCGCGCATGACAACCTTGGTCCCTGGTGGTAACGCACCGGTAGCGACCGGGAGCCTGCGGGTGGAGGTGGGCTATTCGCCCATTCCAGGTGCAGATATTGATGTGTCTGCATTTGCCCTGACCGCAACTGGAAAGGTCCGTGGCGACAATGACATGTGCTTCTACGGCCAGCCCAGTGTATTGGGTGGGTCGGTGCAGCTGGTTGATACGGCTGCTGGCCGCGCCGTGTTCACCATTGACCTCAGCCGGCTGGACGCAGCTATCGAAAAGGTAGCGCTGACGGCGACCATCTACGAGAACAAAGCCAGCTTCGACCGTGTACCCATGCTTGTGGTCACTGTGTCTGGCGGCATTGAGACCCAGATCCCGACTTCGGGTATGAAGGAAACCGCGCTGATTCTTGGCGAGTTCTACCGTCGCCAGGGTGCGTGGAAATTCCGATGTGTCGCTCAAGGCTTTGCCGGTGGCCTTGCACCACTGGCAACCCACTTTGGTGTCGACATTGCGGCCCCGGCCCCGACGCCAGCTCCAAGTGCTGCGCCGGCACCTGCTCCAGCGCCTACCCCAGCACCGGCCCCTGCTCCAAAGTCGACTATCAGCCTGAGTAAGGTGACCCTCGACAAGACTCGATCCTCGATCAGCCTGGAAAAGACAGCTGCTGGGTTCGGTGAAATCCGGGTGAACCTGAACTGGAACCAAGGCAAGTCTGGCGGCTTCTTCAGTCGTAGCAAGTCTATCGATCTCGACGTTGGTTGCTTGTTTGAGTTGCAGGACGGGCACAAGGGGGTGGTTCAGGCGTTGGGCAATGCCTTTGGCGACCTTGAAGACGAACCCTACATTCAACTCATGGGTGATGACCGAACTGGCTCCGTATCCGGCGGCGAGTGGATTCACATCAATGGTAAGAAGTGGAGTCAGATCAAGCGCATCCTGGTTTACGCCTTCATCTACGAAGGTGCTCCTAACTGGGGACAGACCGATGGTGTGGTGACCATCTTCATCCCTGGCCAGCCAGAGATCGAAGTGCGGTTGAACGAGGAGGGAGGGAACCTAGGATGTTGCGCCATCGCTCTCCTTGAAAACGACAACGGCGCCGTTAAGGTGTCTCGCAGGGTTGACTTCCATAGAAGCCAAGAGCCCATGGATAAGGCCTACCGCTGGGGCATGCGCTGGAGCGCAGGGTCCAAGTAATCCACCACTGGCGGGGCCTAAGGCTCCGCCATTTTTGAGGTACGAACATGCTCAGTTGGTTGAAAGCAAAAGGTGCGCAAGCACGCGAGACTCTTACTGCCGAGGTCGGCAAGCATAAGAATCGCAAGTTCATGGAAGCCACTGCCAACGGTTGCGCCATGGTAGCTGTGGCCAGCAACGGCGCAGGTCCAGAAGAAAAGCAGAAGATGATCGGCTTCATCAACAACTCTCCCGAGTTGAAGGTGTTCAGCCTGACCGACGTTCTCGCGGTCTTTAACGACGCGATGAGCAAATTCGAGTTTGACCCTCAGATCGGTCAAGCCGAGGCATTGAAGGTCATCGGCCGGATCAAAGACAACGAAGGAGCGGCACGCCTTCTCGTTCGCGTTACCTGCTCCGTCGGCGCATCCGATGGTGATTTTGATGAAAAGGAAAAGGCGGCTTGCCGTCTGATCTGCCTGGAGCTGGGCCTGTCCCCAGCTGATTTCGAACTTTAAGGTATTGACCTGTGGAAGTTACCCATATCGGTTTCCCCCCGCTGACCATGATGGTTTTCGTCGGCATCGCCGTAGGCGCTCTGCTGCTCGACATGGTCACACATCGCGGCGACAAGCCGGTCTCGCTGGCAAAAGCGTCCGTCTGGTCCGTCTTCTGGATAGCAATATCCCTCGCGTTTGCAGGGTTCTTGTACGTTCAGCACGGCCCTGAAGTCGCCAGTCTGTTCGTCACCGGCTATGCCCTTGAGAAGGTTCTCAGCGTCGACAACCTGTTCGTGTTCATGGCCATCTTTGCTTGGTTCAAAGTGCCTGATGGCCTGCGCCACCGCGTGCTCTACTGGGGCATCATCGGCGCTATCGTCTTCCGCGGTATTTTTGTTGCGATCGGTACCGGCCTTCTGGCGTTCGGCCCTTGGGTGGAAATCGTATTCGCACTGATCGTGGCCTGGACCGCCGTCATGATGCTTCGTAGCGGCGGTGATGATGAGGAGGAGGAAGACTACTCCAAGCACATTGCCTATCGATTCGCCAAGAAGCTGTTCCCGGTATGGCCAAAGCTGCACGGCAATCAGTTCTTCGTTAGCCGTAAGGTTCTCGAAGGCGAGCTGCTCAAGCCTGAGAACAAGGGCATGAGCCTGGCTGCAAAGGGTGGTCTGTTTGCAACGCCGCTCTTCCTGTGCCTGGTCGTAGCTGAAGTGTCCGATGTGCTTTTCGCCTTCGACTCCGTGCCAGCCGTAATCGCAGTAAGCCGTGAGCCCCTGATCGTGTACTCCGCTATGCTGTTCGCCATTCTGGGCCTGCGTACCATGTACTTCGTACTCGAGGCCCTGAAGCGCTACCTGGTGCACCTGGAGAAAGCTGTCATTGCGCTGCTGTTCTTCATCGCGGTAAAACTGGGCCTCAACGCCACAGACCATATGTTCCACCATGGCTTCAAGATCGATCCTAACACCAGCCTCCTCATCGTGATGGTGGTGTTGGTCATCGGCATCGTTGCAAGTGTGATCTTCCCCGAAAAGGAAGACACTCAAGCAGAATCCAACTGAATCACTCGTACCCTAACAAGGAGTTTAAGAAATGGCTTTGACCCTGCAGAAAGGCGGCAACCTGTCCCTGACCAAAACTGACCCGTCGCTGACCAAGATCATCGTCGGCCTGGGCTGGGACCCGCGTTCGACCGATGGCACCGAGTTCGACCTCGACGCCAGTGCATTCCTGCTGGCTGCCAATGGCAAGGTTCGCGGTGAAGCAGACTTCATCTTCTACAACCAGCTGAAAAGCCAAGACGGCTCGATCGAGCACACCGGCGACAACCGTACCGGCGCTGGTGACGGCGATGACGAAGTACTGAAGGTCGACCTGAGCCGCGTGCCAGCGGACATCGACAAGATCGCGTTCACCGTTACCATCCATGATGCCGATGCTCGCAAGCAGAACTTCGGTCAGGTCGGCGGTTCGTTCATCCGTATCGCCAACGACGTAACCGGTGCCGAGGTTGTTCGTTACGACCTGGCTGAAGACGCATCGACCGAAACCGCGATGATCTTCGCTGAGCTGTACCGTAACAACGGCGAGTGGAAATTCCGCGCCGTTGGCCAGGGCTACGCTGGCGGTCTGAAGGCGCTCGCCAACTCGTATGGCATGAACTTCTAATATTTGCCCCCTCGTTAGCAGCACAAGCTGCTAACGAGCAAACCACCTATTTTTAAAGGGATTAACCAATGGCTGTCTCTCTGTCCAAAGGCTCCAACGTCTCGCTGACCAAAGAAGCACCAGGCCTGTCCGAAGTAATCGTAGGCTTGGGCTGGGACCCTCGCGTGACTGACGGCACCGAGTTCGACCTCGATGCCTCGATCTTCATCACCGACGAAAACGGCAAAGTCCTGAACGACTCCAGCTTCATCTTCTACAACAACAAAACCTCGCAAGACGGTTCTGTTGAGCACCTGGGCGACAACCGTTCCGGCGCTGGTGAAGGCGACGACGAGCAGGTCAACGTCAAACTGACCCGCCTGGCTGCAGACGTCAAGAAGCTGGTCTTCGCGGTCACCATCCACGATGCAGAAGGCCGCAAGCAGAGCTTCGGTCAGGTAGGCAACGCGTACATCCGCGTCGTCAACAAGGCTGACGGTAAAGAGCTGGCGCGCTACGACCTGAGCGAAGATGCATCGACTGAAACCGCGATGATCTTCGGCGAGCTGTACCGTCACAACGACGAGTTCAAGTTCAAGGCGATCGGCCAAGGTTTTGCCGGCGGCCTGAAGCCGTTGGCTGAGTCCCATGGCGTTTCGATCGGCTAATTTGAGCCTGTTGGAAAAGCCCCTGCTCACACGGCAGGGGCTTTTTTTTGTCAGGTGGTTCGGTCTGACCACCTAGCTTTGCGCGCACACATGATGCGCATGGATTGCGGAGTTTTAAGTGATTAAGAGAATCTTAGTTTCCAGTGCTGTGGTCACCATGTTGGCCGGCTGTGGCCAGGCAGCAAATGATGCTCGATTGTCGTTTGCGCTCAATGAGCTCCGGCAGAATTGCTTGGGCAACGACACATATGATTGCCGGAGTTTGACCATTGACTTCAACCAAAAGGCCCTTGAGCTGACTGACTTCAAAAACGATGAAGCGAAAGCAAACATCACGAAGCTCTTTGGTGATGCGGGATGGTCTCTTTATAAAGATGTCGCTGACGAGTTCGTCGAAGAGGGCATGGACGCCCTCGAAGATATGCGACCGAATATTTTCGCTCGTTTATTCTTCGGTGATTCCCAACCCATGTCTCGTAAAGGCTACGTGATGACCTTCAGCCCTGAGGATATGGGGCGGGTTTTGGGCCAGATCCAAATGGAGTTCTCTGTTCGGGCTAAGAAGGCTGGTTTGAAGCCGGAGGAAGACGCCTATGCGAAGGTGCTGGAAGCCTTGAATGGTAAAGGGAGCAATACAAGCCCGGGCGAGCAGAAGGTGGAAGCCGATACTGATCCTGAGACCACTGGCAGGGGTGAACCGCAATTGAACACACTAGTTGCAACCCCAGCCTCGGTCGTGAAGGTTCACCCGACTTCTGCTGCACAGTCGTTCCCTGAATTGACTGGAGCTATCAATGCCTACGTCGCGGGGCTCGATACCGACGGCGGTGTAGAGTACCCAGAAGGTCGCCAAATCATTCAGGTTGATCTGAATGGTGACGGTGAGTTGGATGCCGCAGTGCTCTATACCATCGAAGGATCAGGCGGCTCACAGACGGCTTACCAGACGCTTTCTGCGTTCTACCATGCGCCAGAGGGTTGGCAGGCTCAAGGTGGCGATGCTGCGATCAGTGGCGCCGTTCGTGAGGCGCGCGATGTCGGCAGCCGCACCATATTCATTGACGCTCTGATTCAGGGCGATGAGGATCCACGTTGCTGCCCAACGCAGCCATACCCTCAGCGCTTCCAGTGGAGTGGTGACAAATTCGTCCAACTCCCAGGTGCTTGAACGTTCGCTCTCACAGGGGGCGTACGTCTGTCATCGTGCAATGCCGCCACTATGCGTAACCACGCGCTGATAGAGCGCCCCAGTTTGGAAATCTTGAGTCAAGGATAGGGCTATGGGTCTACGTTTCTCTAAGCGGATTACGATCGTGCCAGGTTTTAGGTTGAACCTGAGTGCAACAGGGGTCAGCGCGTCAATCGGGCCGAAAGGGCTGAGCATGACCATGGGGCGCAATGGCACGTTCCTGAATGCCGGTCTACCCGGAACGGGCTTGTCCTACCGCCAACGGTTAGATGGCGGCCGCCAGTCGGCGTCCACTTCTTCCGGTTCATTAGACTATTCAGGGCCTATCAGGATCAGCGTGCAGGTTGACGGAACGCTGTCCATTGTCGATGACACTGGTAGCCCGCCACCTGCTGCAGTGGTGAGGCGCGTGAAGAGTGAGCAGGCTGCAGAGATTGAGGCGCTGCTTACCAAGGCTGCCGAGAAGCTGAACCAAGATCTCGCTGATTGCCTGAGTGTTCATGTCGGCACTCCCCGGCCGGGGAGTCTGCCGGCATTACCACCTCCTTTTTCGATGCCGATTCCGACGGCGCCGGCGTCAGTTGAGCCTGGCCTCATTGATAGGCTCTTCAGGTCTGGCAAGCTCGAGGCTGACCGCCTCACCAACGAGCAGATCTACCAGCAGGATCTATCGGAGTGGGAGGCAGCCCGTGACGCGCATGACAATGAGCGCTCGGAAGCTGAGAAGACCTTTCGCCTGGCTGCGAAGGGATTCAGCGCTCACATGGAGAAAGCGCTCGATTACGTGCTGAGCGGCATAGCCTGGCCCAAGGAAACGAACGTTGCCTATCAGTTCACTTACGATGCAGCCGGGATAGCCTTGGATGTCGATCTACCTGACGAGGGTGATACCCCGCGGCGTACTGCCGAGGCAAAAGGCAATGGAAAGCTCACCTTCAAGACACGAAGTGATGCCCAGGTGCGACGGGACTTTGTGGGGCTGTGCTACGGCTCTTTGTTCAGGGTCGTTGGCGAGGTATTCGCGCTTCTGCCTGCAGTCAATCGCTGCCTAGTGTCAGGGTACGTTCAACGAAATGACCCGGCGACCGGGCGCCTCGAGGAGCCCTATATCTTGTCTGTGGTCGTGCGGCGCGAGGACTGGAACCTTTTGGACTTTGGCCGCATTGAGCACATAGATCCTGTGGGTGCGCTGAATAGCTGGGGTGCTCGGGTCGACTTGGACCGTGCTGCGCGCTTCCGGGAGATCCAACCGTTTGACCTTGACTATCTGGGGTGAAGGGAGCCGCGGCTACGTGTTGGCGTACGCGCTTTTGGGGAATCAGAACGCTGAAGCAGGTACGTTGATCCATCCGCCGGGCTGAGGCAGTGCCCAGCGGGAACATCCAAACCAAATACGAAAAAGCCACCTCGTCCCTTGCGGATCAGGTGGCTTTTTTTATTTCATGCGCTGAATTGGTGCGAGGATTCGGAACATCTGAAATTCGTACGGTTCTCGCTGAAAAATCAGGGTATCAACTGATGATTCCCTTCGCTTTCGCCTCTTTGAGCCAGCCCGGGAACTCTTTCGTAAGCTTGTCGTACAGTGCGTCTTCGGTGAGGTCGTGGAGGTCATCCATAGCGAAGAAGCTGCAGTTGTCGACAACGCGACCTGGCATATCATCAAGTCGCTCCAGGATGCCGTAGCCGTTTCCGCCCAGGCCGACAAATTGCCAGAAGAAATTCTTAGAGGACGCTTCGATCATCAGTTTTGTGATTGCGCGATTCTCATGAACACCGCCGTCGCTGATGAAGATGATGTAGACCGGGGTTTTGTCCCCGCTTTGGTTGTAGTAATCCATCAGGAGGCGCATCGCCCGTGGTTCGTCATTTACGCGCTGGCCCACATCCCACTTCCGCCAACCACCTTGCTCAGTGTCGATGTAGTCGCTGTAGTTGGAGAGAGTGGCTGGCGAGAGGTGAACTGGCTTGGCCCCAAACCCAAAAACATCCAGCTCGCCGTCATCATCGAAGGCTACCGCGAGTGGCATCAGCCGGTTCATGGCCTCTTGCACTCTGCCTCGGCTGTACTGGCCATTCATTGAACCACTCACATCAAGCACGAAGGCTAGCTTCGCTCTCACCTTGGTGAGGTTGTTTTTCTCCAGGCTGATCTGAGCTTTCTTTGCCAGGCTGAGCAATGCTGGCGCTTGGGCTGCGACCTTCTTCTCTAGTGAGAACGTCGCCTGGACAAGAGGCGGCGCAGCTGGTGCTTGGGCCGCGGGTTCGTCGCTCACCTCACCGCCGAAGTGGCGCACAAGCGCGCTCAAGCCTTCTTTGAAGCCCTGCAGGTTGGCGAGCATACGCCACTCGCCACCCTTGCGGTAAATGTCGGCAACCATAATCGCCTTTTCCACGGAGAAGGTGCTGCCGGAAAATTCACAGGTCGCGGCGTTTGGTGCGCCAGGTCCACTGACGACAAAGCGACTTGATGAGATGTCTTTCATGGCACCCGCGCCGTCGATCGCCGCGGTGAACACCAATCGATCAATCGTTGCCGGCAATGCGCCCAGGTTAATTTCGAACTGGCCTGGCCCAATCAGCCGGATGGCATCACCAGGTGAGGAGGTTTGGTTGAAGAACACCATGAAGCGGTCGTCGGACAGCTTCGATTGCTGATCAAGCCCGAAACAGGCTACGTCGATCACATTGCTTGACTGAATGGAGACCGCAACCGTGAGGCGGTCAGAAATACCTATGCTGGACAGCGGCAGGCGCTGGCCCTGTATGATTTGCATACTGCGTCCTTGAGAAGTCAGGTCCGGCGGTTGAGAAGCCAGGACGGCGTCCTGGCGGTGCCCAACACAGCTTAACGTCCGGGGGGATAACGGCGAAGGTAAAGCCTACTGGTTCGGGACCATTGGCCTATGCCGGGCGCGAAGCTTTCGGCGGACGAGGAGGGTGATCGCAAGCACTAGAATGAGCAGCCCGCCGAAGAATAGGTATACGAAAACTGGGAAAGGCTCCGTGGTACTGGTTGTGGCCTTGATGTCGGTGATGTTTGGGAACATCGAGAAGATCTGGAAGCGCCACCCGTAATACCGGATGACCGCGAGCTGGTTCGCGTCACGCGAGTAGTCCTGGGCCTTAGCCTGCAGATCGGCGCTATCGAATTTGAAGTACCACGGGAATCCCCAACCGGTATCTTCATTTCGATAGACCGCTACCTCACGTTTTGCGTCGGTAGAAACGGTGTTGATGAAATAGACATCTCGGGTTGGACCATCGGCCGGGTTTTCAGCGCTGATCACACCATCCGCATCCATGCGCTTCACCTCAACGCCAGTCACATGAACGACCTCATGGCGCGGCAAGTAGAAGTGGAGGCACAAAGCGATTGCCGTAACCAGCACCAGGCTGAGGATTCCAAGCGAACGTTTTACCCAGGGCATCTAAGTGATCACTCTTTAGAAATTGGCAATATGCAGGGAAACTGAGGCGCCTGCGCTGGAGAGTTGTTGCAAACTACTTCAGGCCGGTCGGACGGAGAAGATGCTGCCATATCAGGGTGAATGGGCCTAGCGATCTCCCACCCGCCTTGATACATGGCTGACACTAATGGGTATGACGCGCGTGCGCTGTGTGGCGCACGGCGGAGGGGGCTTACGTTAGTGCAGGCACCCGATTGAACTCGAGGCACTCACCCACGGGGGTGAACTTTGGGTTTCGACAAACCCATGCAGTAAGAGCTGTGTACGCAGCGGAGAGTGACGTAATCAGCGCCATGATCGCCTTTCGCTCACGCCGATTGCGCGCATCGGCTCTGGCCTGAGATTCGCCCTTGCGTCGTGCGCCTCCGTTGAACAGCGAGGCAATTAGCATCCCGATGACGACATAGAAGACTGAAATCAGGGTCAGCTTCGCCACCAACGTAAGGAAGATGCTCAGCCCCCCTCTGTTGTTTTTCACCGTGGCGTAGACCGCATAGGTAATCGAGAGGACGAAGCCAGCTACCATCGAGAAAACGGAAACGACGCCAGGCATTTCGAGCCATTTACACACCCCAGCGGTGACGATGCCGAGTGCAGGAAGAAGGTTAGTGATTAAGGCGTCGGTGTAGTCGCTGTAAATGGTTGCAGTCCCACGATGGTGGCGTACAACAGACCAGAAGGAGAGCAGTAGGCCCAGCACCAGGGTGTATTTCCAACCAGGACCATTGATGAACCACGTAGCTACGGGATTCGATTGTTGTTGAGCATTAGCGCTACCCGGGCGGGCTGCCGGCAGTGTGGATGCTTGAGGAGGAGTGCGTTGTGCCATCTGCGCTGACTGGCGCTGCTGATTCGCCAGGGTCGCTGCTTGTCTATCGCGCTCGGCGTCCGCGGCGCGACGTTGTGCGGCTTCCCGTTCTTCTCGGGCATTCATTGCCAATACGCGTTCGTCACTCGCTATACGCTCCAGTTCCTGAATCCGACCTCCAAGCGCCTTATCCAGGCACTTCTGGTCTTGGCATTGATTTCGGATCTGAAGCCACTGCCTTTGCGATTGACGAAGCCCCTGTGGGTTGGAGGACGCTGCGACGGCCTTCTTGTATGTACGATCGAGAACTCCATCCATTCCGGATAGGTAGCCATCTCGGCATATCTCAGTCTCTGCGAAGCCCGACGCTTTTGAACAGTCGAAACTTGCTGCTGAAACGCTTCCTGCGGCCAAACCCAGTACCAGCGCGATTGCGCCCTTTGTAAGCATTTTGAACTCCTTTAAAGACAGCTATTCCTGACCCTCCATCTATCGGCTGGCGGGCGATGTAGTAAAGAGCCATCGTGGCATTTTGTCACTACAATTTACTGCCTGATAAACCGTCTTCGAGTCACGATTAAGGACAAGCTAGCTACGGGGATGGCTTGGGTTTGTCCGCTGAGCATACAGCTTGATCCACGTAAGGCGGTCGTGGCCTGGGCATGCGGTTACAATGGAGTCTGCCTGAGCGGCTATTGACCTGGCCGCCGGGCGCACGCACCCACGGTTGACGAAAGACCTGCAGACAAATGACCCCACTTTTCCGGCTTAAGGCGACACATGAGATTTCGACCTGAACTGAAGGGCAGTCCAAACGGTACGTTGCCTGATGAAGCTATTCGCAAGTACGCAGCGTACTTGTCATCCGAGACAGTGAATGTCACTCACGGCGGTTTTATGAGTCGGGCCCCGATTCTGCTGGAGTACTGGAGCGACGGGGATCAGTTTTCTTTCCGCTTCAGTCCGCCGGCGTTGAGGTTTCTTGAGGAAGCTGATCATTTACGCTTGGAGTTGGTGGCTGATCTCTTCTCAGGTATTCACCCTTAGGCGGCGCCATCGGCTGTAGCGGCCATTTTGAAAGCTCACAAGACAGGAGGACTGGCCCATGCCTTGCGACTGCTTGCAAATGAGGCAAGAACCGCGCGGTTTGAGGACAGACCCAAACTCCAAAAAATGGCGGGTGAGATGAGTGTGAGCTTTGAGATGCAGCGCCGCGGCGTTCGATTTTTTCCTAAGCAGGTCGTTCGAAGGGTGACCCGAGATGCAGCCAGATCCTTTGGATCATTGCAAAGCTCCAATGAGCCTGGCCATCAGTAGTTCTTGGATTGCACGTGGTGACCAAGGTGAGCCTCCACCAAGGCCCATACACTGTCCGGCTTTTAGCAAGCGGGGCTTCCTCAGTTTAGGTTGATCATGGCCATCAATATTTCACGCCAAACACTTACCAAGCTGTGCGAGATACTTGTTGAAAAGCGCAATACCTCAGCTCGGAGGGAGGGGCTGACGAGATTTGAACGTGAGGCTCTGAAGGAGGGAGTAGCCAGGAACACGGACATTGGCGACTACCTGATTACCACTGAGGCACGAGCTTTCTCAAGCATCGAATACATCTTCGAAGAGTTGCTCGTTCTTTTTGACATTGCTCAGCAGTCTGTTGGCCGTCGCCCGGTCGATCCTGACGACGAAATCCCTCTCACTCAAGCTCTCAATGCCGTCGACGCAACTGCTCTGATCATTGGCTTGCAACAGGTCGGCCTTCAGGTAGACCCGTCTCGGCTCGTTCGGGAGCTGACAGAGACTCTTGAGGGTAGAGAGGTGCTTACAAGCAATGAGCTTGAAATCGTTCTCTATGATCACTACGTCGGCCGCCGCCGCACAGTGCTGAATGCAGCTCAAGGTCCAATACACCCGTTGTCGCCCGAGACGACTCACCAAGACGAAGCAGGATACCGTTTCACCATGAAATGGGACGGGGACGCTGTGGTCTGGCTTGAAGTCCTGGGCCCAAGGTATCGGAATCCAGAGCATCAGGAGCACACGGTATGCGAGTTCTGCGGACATTCGTACTACACGAATAACACGCAGGAGGCTCGCATCCATAGTGAGGTGCACAGTCGTAAGAAGCAGATGATTGACCCCCAGCCAGATGAGCAATTTGCAGAGCGATTGTCCACCCTCGGACGGGCTGGGGAACTCGTCGATCAGGGCTCACCCCTCTGGATGCATGGTGCTGTCTGCGATCGAGCTTTCGAGTTCAAGCGCGAGTTTAAATACGACTTTGTACAGTGGGATGGTTCCTCGACCAGGCGTGCAGGGGAGGATTGGCGGGGCTGGCTCTTTGCTGCAGACGACATGGGTGCGATTGCGGGAGCGTGCGGATTCATGCGCCTCGACGGCGCCGTTGATGGGCCTGAGTGGTCCTTGCAATGGATTTGGTTAGCACCGAAGTACAGGCGCGCCGGCCTTCTGGAGGCAAGGTGGCCATCGTTCCTGCAAGCCTATGGTGACTTCGACATTGAGCGGCCGCTTTCGCCAGCAATGAAGGCCTTCGTTCGAAAGCACGGTACCCAATCGCAACAGGCCGCTCTGCCTGCTGAGTAAGCTCATCATCCGCCGCGCCGACCTTTGTGTAGTTGGACGGACATTTAGCGCCGCAAATCGTCCGTTCTTCTGATCTTCCTGCCCGGCGACATCTCAACAATGCAAGCTTGCCTAAACCACCCGCCCAAGGCGGTATAGGGCGTGCATCCGCAGTCCCATTAGCTCGACCCAATTCTGTACGTCCAATTTGGGATGACACATGCCCTGAAGCCGGTATCCTCCTGGTCTCTTACGGAGCCAGCTGGAGGGCTACTTGTCGCATTCAAACGAAAAAGGCGGTCTGGAGCACCTGGTGCACCTTCAAGGCATCCAATCCTCATCCCGCTAGAAGAGGTCGACCCTCTCCTGGCGCTAAATCGTCTAGAGCAGCGTGTGGGCTAGCGATCACGGTCAAGCTCAGCGGGCCGCAATTCAGACACATCTCTAGCGTGAAATCATTATGATATTGCCGCGGACTGCCTGAGAGCTTCAATAGCAGGGTAGGAACCTCTTGAAACCAGAAGATCGGCAGTTAGGTTCAGGGATAAAGCTTGATTCTCACCTGGTTCGGCACACTGCTTTTGGATAATACGAAGCTTTTGGCTTTCTGTGCTGCAGGTGCCGCTTCTACACACCAACACTGACAAGGAACCGTTGGATGCTCCTAGTTTTGCTCGCGTGCCTCAACGCTGTCTGTTTGCTAGCTGGCCTCCTCTTCAACGCTGAGCTCCTAAACGTCGCCGGCGCGGACATACCGCTGAAGAAACTGCAGGATCTCGAAATATACAGCCAGATCCTGGCGTCAGTGACCGTCTGCCTGACAGGCTGGCGAGTGTGCATCTGGGCTCATCGCCGTTGGGGAGGAGAGAAGTACCTCTGGCACAGCGTGGGAGTGATGACATTGGTCGCCGCTCCTGCAACGTGGTGGGTTCAGGGTGAGGCGCCGGATCTCATCGCTGAGAAATTCCCTCACACCCTCCGGGTATCCAGCCTTTACGCCTATGTGACCAAAAAGGGGCTGCTCTACGATTCCATTCAAATCCCAGGGCTTCCCTATCAGAATTACCGGGACCACGGCGAGGGCAAGGCATTCATTGCAAACCTCGGGATTTTGATGAGTGCGCAGGGGACCTACGTAGAGAAGATCGACGGGAATTTCCCAGCATTTGCTGAGGCCGTTTTCAAAGGTTACACACGCCGCAACGGCGATGCGCTCTACGAGCGCCTCCAAGCTGAAGTGGTTCCAACCACTCTGGATATCATTCGCGCGTATGCCCAGCTTGAAGCACTCCGGTTTACTGGCATAGGCAATAGTGAGTGGAAACCCATCCGGCTGCCCAAGCCTGGCGAGGACCTCGGGTTTGAGCCAACAGTTGCTGAATACGCCCAGGCGATCAAGCCAGGCCTGCGTAGTCGGCCGCAGGTCGCTCAGTCTCCTGAGGTCCTGTACATGGCCAGCCAAGCGCTAGGGCCAATCTACGTGAAGGGGATGAACGTGCTTGCCAGTCGCGAGCAGTTCGAGAGGTACCTTCCGCAGATCGCCCGCAACATGGCCACCGATGTTGCGCACACCGACATCCGTGGTGAGCAAGGCCTGAATGTGCTCAAAAACATGTGGTTCGTCCCCTGGTCGCTGTTGAGCGGGCTCTTTCTAGGAGCACTCAACCTGGTCGGCCTGATCCTGTCCGCCTGCGAGCGGCGGGGACTGATTCGAGGCCGCCAGTGGCTGCTGCGTACCGTCTCCATCGCTGCAATCGTGGTTATCCCCCTAATGGCCGGCAATGCCCTGGTGCAATCTGAAGGGTACAAGAAGGCCTTCCGCAGCATTGATCACGGGCCGACTCTGGTTGCGGGTGTTTTTCATTGGGCAATGAGTGCTGAAGCAATGCTCTACAACCTCACCAAGCCACTGCTTAAAGCAGAGTGACTGTTCGTAAAAAGGAGTTTCAACGTGCGTAAGAAGTTTGTCGCCACTTGCTTGGCTATCGCCATCGCTAGCACGACCGGGTGCGCTCAACTGGGAATCAACAAACAGCAGGCCGGTACGATCATCGGCGGCCTGGCTGGCGCTGTCGCTGGCGCGGCAATGGGTAAGGGCACCGGCAAGATTGTGGCAATCATCATTGCCGGCAGCCTTGGCAGCTACCTTGGTAACCGTATCGGCGCCAGTCTCGATGAAAAGGACCAGCAAGCCTTGGCGCTGCGTACCCAGGAAATCCTCAACCAACCTGTAGCCCCCAACCGACCCACCACCTGGGCGTCGGACCATTCTGGGGCGACTGCTGAAATTGTGCAGGGCAAGGAGTTCACCCAGACCAAAGTCGTCGAGGTCAAGCGCGCCCCTACAATTCAGGCCGTACCCTCGATGCGATTGATCAACGAGCCTTACGTGACCAAGTCGAGCGTGAATGTACGATCCGCCCCGAATTTGAAGGCTGGAAAGGTCGGCGGACTTGCTCCGAGCACAGAGTTCACCGCGGTAGGCTCCACGGGTGATTGGGTTTTGGTTGGTCGGAAAGGTGTCACTGTCGGATACGTGCACAAGTCCTACGTACAGCCGAAAGAGCAGGCCGTAGCTCAGCGGGCGGCACCAGCTGCCCACTTGGACGATATGGACGTGAAAGCGAGCAAAGAGACCCAGGCATTCGACCTGGACTCTATCCAGACTCTGCAGACCCAGCAGATCGCGGCAGAAACATCCTGCCGCCCGGTGACTGTGAGCCTAAAGTCCGCAAGTGGCCAGCCTGAGCAGCAGCAGAGCACCTTCTGCAAGCAGAACAACGGCACTTGGGAACTGATCTAAGGACAGCGATGAAATATAGCGCTCTCGCGCTGGCTGTGGTTGGAGCATTCGGTCTTGTGCCGGATGCCCTATCTCACGAGTTGGCATTTTCGAAGAAAGACCAGGTCATGGTTGAGGTCCCTGGTACCGCGGATACCTGGTGTAAACCGGACATTGAACTAACCATCTCGAGGGCCTCGTGGGACAACCAACAAACTCTTGAGCGTTTGGTTTCTGTGCTACCGGTCGTCCTCGGGAAAGATTGCCCGGCGGCTAAAGTAACGTGGAAAGCCGTCGACGCATCTGGCAAGCCATATGCGAGCGGTTTTGGTAACGCTGCGAACCTGGGTATCGTTTCCTTGGCGCAACCCCAACTACGCCAAGATGGCCCTACCACAGCTCTCTCCTCGGCCGCCTCAACAGTGGTACCTGAAGCCGCAGCTGAAACTCAAACAACGGCTGGCACTGCAGCGTCGACTGAAGGGGTGAATTCTCCAAAGGCGGAGGCAACAACACAGAGTGTTGCAACAGAGCCGGTACCGGCCCGGGCACAAGATGAGCTGGCAGCTGTGACAGGGGACACAATCCCCGCGGCGGTTGTCGATGCTGTGGCTACCGACGGCGACCGGTCGGTTGTGCTCAGTAACACCCAGCTCGCACAAGTCGAGGACGGGGAAGAACGGGCTCAGGAAGCACGACGCCAGATGGAGCGCATGGCAAACCTGCACACTCGGGTGCTAGCGCGTTACGAACAGCTCAAGGCCAGCCTGAAGGAGACCAGCGGGCACGAGAGTGAGGCGCTGGCACAGCTTGCAGGGATCAGGGCTCGATTTAGCTCCCCGTTGGCCATGATGGACCCGGGCAGTTCAATGAGAGCCAGCCCGATGATGGTTCACGTGACTGGCCATGAAGGTGATTACTATCAAATCGACTTCCCAGGCCCAGGCCGCTTGAAGTCCGATCGGAAGCTCGGGAATGAATGGTACGTCCTGCAGGCAGCGAACCTGACCCCGGTCGCTCCACTCGTGGGTGCTAAAGCCGTCCCGACATTCAAGATCTACTCGGCCGAGGAGCCGGAGCCTTGTAAGCAGGCGAGCTGCGCGGAGCGCGTTTCATTTGGCGCAGTGCTAGGCGGGGAGTTTCCCGATGCTGGAATCGATTTCAGATGGACCCCTGATGTATCCCAGCAGCACCTGAACGCCTGGAAGAACGCTTCCGCACAAATCCAGTAAGGCATCACGATGACCATCTTAAAAAACAGAAAGGCCCAGCTGATTTGCGCTCTCTCCATGGTGGTGCTGGGCGGAGCTTCAATCGCCGGCATGATGAACACTGGCGGGAAGAAGGCCCTCGCTTACTACGAGGACTTCAAGCAACGGTTCTACCTCCAGGATGTCCTCGCTGAAGGTGACATCTCCTACAGCATTTTCTCTGGGAACCTGACCGTCGAGAACCCTGAGATTCGCCTAATTGCTGCCCGAGCCAATGGAGCTGAGCAGTTCCTGCGTGGGCTGTACGGACTATTCGGTGCCTCCCTGGATGGGACCACAGAAGGCGGCCTGGCTGATTGGGCAAAATACCAGGTTGGATCAACAGTCGGCCGCGGCACTGCTGGCGCTTACATCCATGCTGATGAGTTGAAGCTCAGCCACAGTGGGGATAGTAAAAGCGGCAAGATTCGTATCCAGCTGTTGGGTGTGGACCAGAGCAACCAGTACCTGTCGCACTTAGGGTCAGAAATGGTCTTGGTCTCCGATGTACCTGATGAGGTTCAGCCTGGTGATGAGGTGGGGCCGCATGGGGAAGTTGTGAAGCCCAAGTACTCGTGGGGTGCCAACATGGCAGTTCGATCATCGGTGACGGGTTCATTTCTGATTGCAGCCTCGGGGGAGTTCGGAACCAAGGTCGACCTGGATCTAACAATCACGCGCTCCGACGACGGAGAAGGGACCATGAGTTTTGTGGTCATTCACCGTATCGATGGGAACGAGGTGGGCCGGATCGTTCGCGAAGCTCGGTTCGCTGCCCTGCCTGAGCTGGACGCCGTCCAGGAAACGCTCAAAACAGGTCTGACCGCCTTCATCGTCGGCGCCTACGACAAAATCGCTAGCCAAGCCATCCTGACTGACGCTGCCGGCAGTTTCGCTCGTAAGGTCAAGGTTGAGAGCTATGCACTGACCTATAAGGGATTCGAGTCGCTCAAGGTGCCTTACAGCCAGGCTGGCAATTCGGGCGGTGCGTTCTGTGATTCTGCAGGCCTCGCAACTTGGCAGAGCGATTTCGGTAGCAAGGGTAAGACGCACAGCGATTCGGAGTGTGGAATCGCGTTGGCCTTAGCGAAGAGCGGCTCGTTTGAGGAAACCTACACGTTCCGTCCTGAAAAGACCTTGTTTGCATCGCTTTTTGTCACCCCTGGATTTGACCTCCAGACCAATTAATCTGGCACCTGCGGCCCGGTATACTTGGGTTGCAGGAGGGTCACGTCGCGCATTTTTTTCACGAGATTCATGGGCAGCACTAATACAGAGGAATGTAATGGAATCGTTGGTTGTTGGTGCATGGGGCGTCGTGATACTTGTGGCGTGTGGGTCGGTGGTCTGGATGACAATGGTTACGGTTGACGTAGTCTTTGGCATCATGAGCCGAAGGAGCCTTCGCACAGACCTAATCAACGCTCTCAAGAAAGGCAGTCCTAGCTGGAGCCAAGTTTGTACCATGGCTGACACACGCCACGTAAACATGTCGAGCACTGAGTTTCTCATCAAGACGCTTATCCGGGATGTGGTAGCCAACAGGTTGACTGGCCTTGATGGCAAGGTATCGGTTCTTGAGGCCCTTCAGGAGGAACACCAGAAACAGTTGCCCTTTGAGGGCCTACCTACACAAACCAGGTTCATGATGGATCGTTTGAGACTTCACCTAGGCCCCAATGGATCAGACCTTTATCCTTTGGCTAACCATGTCAGAGACCTTCTGAAGCACCAAGAACCAGCAAATCGACGGCAGCGTTTTTACACGTTTGGTGGCTTCGTTGTAGGCATCGCTGGCATTGCATTCGGGGCATTCACATTCATCTTTCCTCCTGCAGCGGCACCTGCTAGTGCCGCTTGTCCAGCCCCGCCCGCAGTTTCCGTTCCTAAGGATGGACCAAAGCAGCACCCGTAATTGGACGGTTAGGCCGGGGCACCTTGCCCCGCACCCTTTGTCGACCTGAACAAACGCCAGCCCCTTTTTTTGTCACCTCGAACATGGAACCTGCCATGGAACAGGCTCATGATCGGGAAAACACAAAAAGACCTGACCGATTGATCAAGGATTCCCAAAGATGAAAGTCGTCATTGCCCCCGATTCCTTCAAAGAAAGCCTTTCAGCTGAGGCCGTTGCTGCGGCCCTTGCGGAAGGGGTACGAAAGGCCTTCCCCAACGCTGAGATTGTGACCGTTCCAATGGCTGATGGCGGGGAGGGTACTGTCGCAGCTGTTCTCGCCGCAGCCGGAGGCGAACTGCGATCCACCCAGGTCAACGGGCCACTTGGTACGGAGGTCACGGCTAGCTGGGGTTGGCTTGCAAATACGCGCACCGCAGTGATCGAGATGGCTGAAGCCAGCGGCCTCCACCTAGTGCCTGTCGGCCAGCGCGACGCAACGCGGACCTCCACCTATGGCACTGGCCAACTCGTTCAAGCGGCACTTCAGGCTGGGGCTCACCGGATAATCATGGGTTTTGGAGGAAGTGCTACCAACGATGGTGGGGTAGGGATGCTTCAGGCTCTTGGGGCCAAGTTCTTGTGCGATGCCGGTACCGAGTTGCAGCCTGGCGGTTTGGCCCTTCAGCAGCTGGACCGCATCGATCTGTCAGGTATGGACCCACGTCTGCAGGACATCCGATTCGAAGTGGCATGTGACGTTGACAACCCGCTCACCGGCGAGAGAGGCGCCTCGCATGTCTTCGGCCCACAGAAGGGTGCAACGTCTTCCCAGGTCCGAGAACTGGATTCGGCGCTGGGCGTTTATGCCGACATCGCTGCCAACTTACTGGGCAAGGACGTGCGCAATTCACCAGGAGCCGGCGCTGCGGGTGGAATAGGATTCGCAGCGAAAGCATTTCTTGACGCAAGCTTTCGCCCGGGTGTGCAACTAATCGCCGAGCTGGCCGGCCTGGCTGACGCGGTGAAGGGGGCCGACCTCGTAATCACCGGGGAAGGTAAATTGGATCAGCAAACCTTCTACGGCAAAACCCCTGCAGGCGTTGCAGCTGTTGCAAAAGCGGCGGGAGTACCGACGATCGCTATTGCCGGTACCCTTGGTGAGGGCTACCAACTCCTGCGCGAGATTGGTATCTACGCGGCGTTCTCTATCACCGCCGGTCCTATGACGCTCGAGCACGCCTGTAGCCACGCCGCGGAGCTGCTCCGTGATCGAGCGTTTGATGTGATGAATGTTTGGACTCTCGGCGGTGCGAACTCATAAGGAATCGACGAGCTAACTGCTCAGGTTTAGTCCACGACTTGCTATCGTGCCTTCGCGCGCGACTGGCAAGCGCGGTACCGAAGGCATAGGCCAAATGCTGATCTAGAAGACCCCTTTTTGCCCCTCGCCTTTATTCCCCACGCGGGCGGCTTCAGCCCGCTCGTGATTTCCCTGCCGCATTCTGGCTTCCCTCTGACGGCCGGCTGGTTAAACTGGCCAGCAGACTGTCATTGCTTGAATGGGCAAGGACGTATGCAGCTGCCCGGCGGCCCCCGCCGGCATATCAATGGAATAGGCGACCAACTTTGACTCAATCCCTCAAGCCAGGTGAGAACACAGGACTCAGCGTAGCTAACGGACTTGTGCAGGTAACCCATGCGGCTGGCGCAAATCTCGATGTGAACCTGACCGCTTTCTTGCTGACAGACGCTGGGCGCGTCGAGGATGACAGTGGCATGGTGTTCTTCAATGCCCCAGTGCACGCCTCTGGCTCAGCAACATTCTCTCCACCGAGCAATCAGGCAGGCATGGTACGGCACAGCATCAGTTACGACCTGAATCGACTCCCGGCCGGCATCAACAAGATCGCGATCACCCTGACGCAGGACGGCAGCGGCGGTGGTTTTGCACAGGTCACGGAGCTCAGTGCCCAGGTAGTAGTGGGCGACCAGGTCCTGGCGCTAACGCCTGATGCCTTCCAGGGGGAGACGGGCATCACTGTGCTTGAACTCTATGTGCGAAATGGTCAAGCGAAGGCCCGGGCCGTGTGGCAAGGATTCGCCTCGGGCCTGGCCGGCCTCTGCAACATGTATGGGGTGGAGGTCAGCGATGAACCTGCACTGGTCGAGCCAGTAGCTGCACAGTCCAAGCCGGTGAACATCACCAAGTCGGTCATCACCTTGGACAAGCCTGGAGTTGCCCACAAGGTCTCGCTGGAGAAGGGCGCTGCAGCGCCAAAGACGATCAAGGTAAGCGCTACCTGGGTGGACAATGGAGATGGTCGGGATAATGACGACCTTGATCTCCGTGTCGGCATACTTCGTCCTGACGAACGCATGTCAATCATCCAGGCCCCTGACAAGCGGGGGGCGTTCGATTCTGACCCCTACGTTTTCCATACGGGCGATGTGGTAAGCGCGAGTTCTTCTGCCCCTGGGATAGAGAGCGTTGAGATCAATCCGGCTATCTCGCATCGCATGGGTGGGAGGGTGGCACTTGTTTGCAGCGTGTACTCTGCAGTCGACAACGGTGCTGTCTCGGTAGCCTCGCTGAAGCCCAAAATGCGCATGGAGTACGGCGATCAGATAGTGGAGTGCGCTTTCGAATTCAAGAGCGGATTCTTCAGCAGCATGGTGTACACCTATGTTCTTGGCACCATTGAGATCGATGGTGATTCCATCACGATAAGCCCGAGCGGCGTCACCTCAAGGACGGGATCCGAAGCCACACCCTGGCTGACCCGTAAGGGTGACAAGGTCGAGTTAACCATGGATGGTCCACACGTATTCAAGGGCCGGCCGATCGAGCGAAGCGGCAAGAAACAGTACATTTGAGTTGGGTCCGGCACGCTTCTTTACGCAGGAGTGTGCCAGCCACATCGTTGACGAGGCTTGGGATGTGGTCTCCGATCTCTTCATCGAAACACGCAAGCGTGGCCGGCCTCGAGTGAGTGACCGGCT
>NZ_VEJQ01000037.1:0-30234 GCF_007680745.1 Pseudomonas sp. DE0010 | reverse complement strand
TACGGCGTGGTGAAATCCGGAAAGCCGTTCGACCCTCAAATCGCGCTTGCGAAGTGAGGGTCAAGACGGTATCTACAGGGGACTGCATGCGGTTTACCCCCGCGCCGAATTCACCAGATGCGCCATCGCCTCCTCGCTCTTCAGCACCAGTACATCCCCCTCCAGTGCATCGAGTACCACCTCGCAGGTATTGCCAATCAATGCGCCGGTAAGCCCTGTGCGGCACACGGTACCGATCACTGTCACCACCGCATCCAGCTGTTTTTCGGTATGGGGAATCAGCACATCGGCCGGGCCTTCAGCCACGTGCAGGCAATCGTCGGCGATACCGTACTGTGCCTGGAACGCCGCGCACGCCTGGCGATAACGCTGTTCGATGGTGTCGCTCAGTTGATAGACCGGGTCGGCCGCCGACAGCATCGGCGAAGGGTGGGCGCTGATCACATGCAGCGCCCCCTTGGCCAGCCTGGCAATCTCGTAGCCGTGATCGACGATACTGGCATGCAGGCGCTGGTGGTCTTCGTCCTGGTTGCCCACATCCACCGCCGCCAGCACGTTGCCGCCGGTCCATGGTCGCTCGCTCTTGACCATCAGCACCGCGCACGGACAGGCGCGCAGCAGCTTCCAGTCGGCAGGGGTGAGCAGGGCCCTCTTCAGCGGATTGTCGGGGCGATGCTCCTTGATCACCAACTCGCAGCCTTCGCGCTGCTGCACGTGGATGATGGTGTCATGCAGGTTGTCTCGCCACGCCGCTTCATGGGTGACGTGGTCAAAGCCGTCTTCCTGCAACTGCTTGCCCAGCAGGCTCAACAGCGCACTGTGGTCGCGGCGCTTGTCACACATCAACAAGTGCAGGCGTGCGCCAGTGACGCTGGCGATCAGCTTGGCGCGCGTCAGCGCCCGGCTGTGGGCGTGCTCAGGGTCAAGGACGACGAGAATGCTGCGGACGGCTTGCATGGGCGTGTACTCCCTGGAAGGTGGGCAGGCGGTGCCAGACTATAGGCCGCGCGCGTGGCGCTGACGCTTGATGCACATCAAGCATAGCCACTGACGCCGTTGCCTGCCGCCGCTATAATCGCCGCCCCTGCCTGTCTCTGTATGGTCGTATCGTTTATGTCCCTGATCCCTGAAATCGACGCCTTCCTGGGCTGCCCTACACCCGATGCCTGGATCGAGGCGGCGCTGGCCGATCAGGAAACACTGCTGATCGACCATAAGAATTGCGAGTTCAAGGCGGCCAGCACGGCATTGAGCCTGATCGCCAAGTACAACACCCATGTTGACCTGATCAATATGATGTCGCGCCTGGCGCGCGAGGAGCTGGTTCATCACGAGCAGGTCTTGCGGCTGATGAAGCGCCGAGGCGTACCCCTGCGCCCTGTGTCCGCGGGTCGCTACGCCTCGGGCCTGCGTCGGCTGGTGCGTGCCCACGAGCCGGTCAAGCTGGTAGATACGCTGGTGGTGGGGGCATTCATCGAGGCACGCAGCTGCGAACGCTTCGCGGCCCTGGCGCCGCACCTGGATGAAGAGCTGGGCCGTTTCTATCACGGCCTGCTCAAGAGTGAAGCGCGCCACTATCAGGGCTACCTCAAGTTGGCGCACCACTATGGCGATGAGGCGGACATTGCGCGCCGGGTTGACCTGGTACGCGCCGCTGAAGCGGAACTCATCGCCTCACCGGATCAAGAGCTGCGTTTTCACAGCGGTATACCGCTGGCACTCGCCGCCTGAGCACAGCAGGCGGCAGGGTAGGTGTCAGTCGCGCCGTCCCAGCAGCAGGCCCACTACCAGGCCAACGCCCGCTGAAAGTGCGACGGTCTGCCACGGGTGGCCGCCAATGTAGTCTTGGGTGGCCGCGACCATGGGCTTCGCCTTGTCACGCAGGTTACCGGCCGCTTCCCGGGCCTGACGCAGCTTGAGACTGATCTGGGTGCGCAGGGTTTCGGCTTCTTCGCCAACCAGCGCAGCGCTGTCGTTGAGCAACCGCTCGGATTCCTCGATCAGCGCCTGCAGCTCGCTGAATACCTGGTCCTTGATCTGGTCGCTGTCGGGTACTGCGGCATTTTTACGGGCCATGCCATGCTCCTCCTGGACGGGTCGTTAGAACAATGGATACTCGTGCGCCAGAAAAGTTGCCTCGCAGTGGGCGCTGGCGCCTTGGTGTAAGATACCGATCATTTCCATCAGGCAGGTGATTCATGAGTTTCAATCTGGCCAACATGAGCTATGAGGAACGGGCACAGATCGAGGCCGAGAAAGCCCGGCTGTTCGAGATGTGGCAGGCCAACCTGGGTAAGGCCAAGGGCGAGGCGGCCCGGCTTATCGCCGAAAAACCTCGGCGCAAGGGCAAGTGGGCCGAATGGGTGCGCAATGAGCTGGACAACATGACCCCGCCCGAATACGCCAGCATGGTGCGCAGCGAAGTCAACAAGCTGATGGCCGCTGCCAGCGCCGCTCGCTGAGCGGGTGCACGTGCCGCCTTACCACTCGCTGCCCTTGGGCAGGTCCAGCGTGCCTTTGTCACTGAACCGCACCGTGCCGAAAGGGCCGCTGGCCAGTTTGCCGCGCAGCGTGTAGGGCAGGCCTTGCAGCGTATTCAGCTTGCCTAGCCCATAGGCCTGGCGCAAAAACGCAAACGCGGTGATGCTCACCGGCACTTGGACCACCGCCTCGCCATACCGGCCAATCTGTCCGCTTTGGTCGCTGACGCCCGCTGCCAATGGCTGGCCGTTGACCTCCAGGTTCACTGCAATACCGTTGTACTCGATCGGTGTCTCATTGGGGTTCTGCACCCGTAGCTTTACCGCCATGCGCAACTCCAGGTCCTGTCCGGGCAAGGGCTCCAAGCCGATCACGCTGATCGAAACCGGATCCCGGGGTTGCCACAGCGCGCACGCGCCCAAGGTCGCCGACATCAGCAGGACAGTAAGCAGACGGGTGATGAGCAAAGGGCGAAGGGTCATGGGGCAAGGCCTTGGAAAGAATCGTCCGGCAGTGTGGCAAATGCTCGGCAGCGTTGAAAGTGTCGGTAGAGATGAAAGATACTGTTTCTCATTAACGCCCGATAATTTCTCTTACTGTGTAGTTGCCTAACCATGCTGACGTCTCACGTGCCGGGCCTGCTGGCAAGTTTCCAGGAACACTATGACGACTTGTTGCAGTTTCTGACCCGGCGCATGCGTGACCGCCAGCGCGCTGCGGACGTTGCCCACGAAACCTACTTGAGGCTTGCGCAGATCGATGCGCACGCTGTGCCGGTGCTGCACCCGCGTAGCTTCATCTTTCGCGTGGCGGGAAACATTGCGATCGATGCCCTGCGTCGTGACCAGCGCCTTGCCGCCTGCCACGACGACAGTGAGGGCATGGTACACGTGGCCTGTGGCGCGCCGGCACCGGAGGCGGCGTTACTGGCCAGCGAGCGCCTGCAGATTCTCGATCAGGCTCTGCTGCAACTGCCCCCCAAAGCGCGCCAGGCGCTGTTGCTCAATCGCGTGGAAGGGTTGACGCAAAGGCAGGTGGCGCAAAGGCTCGGCGTGTCCGAAAGCATGGTGGCCAAGTACATTGGCCAGGCGCTGCGGCACTGCCGGGGATGGCTGAAGAAAGCCGGTGTCGCGGCATGCATGGCGTTGATGCTGGGCAGTTGGCTGGCGTGGCAGCAGGCACCTGTATGGTTGTCCGACTATCACACCGGTACCGGCGAGCGGCGCATGCTCACCTTGCCCGATGGCACCCGCGTCACCCTCAACAGCGCCAGTGCCATAAAGGTGGAATTCGACGCGCACGCACGTCGGGTGGTGATAGTGGCTGGCGAGGCGCTGTTCGAGACGTCCGCCGAGGCCCGTCCTTTCGTGGTCGAAACGGCAGGGCTGCCGGTAAACGGCACCGGTGCGAGGTTCAGCGTGCGGCGCGACGGGCATGTGGTCCTTGGCCAGGGTGCTGCGCGGCAGGGCGCTCAAGCCTTGAGCGTAGCGGCCGATGCCGATGCGCAGCTGGCCTGGCAACGGGGCAAGTTGATCTTCAATGGCAAGCCTTTAGGCCAAGTGCTGGCTGAGCTTGAGCGCTATCGCCTTGGGCGTATCGTGTTGTCGGATCAACAGCTAGCGGGCCTTGAGGTCAGTGGTGTGTTCGACCTGGATGATCCGCATGCCATGCTGCGCACCCTGGAGCAGCGGTATGGCCTGAAAGTCACCTACCTGCCGTGGCTCGCCGTGGTGTATTGATCTTCAAAGCGGCCCTGTCGAAACCTACCGAAAAAACTTTTCATCGGCACTGCAAGTTCTCGTGGGCTGGATCGTCGTAGTGGGGCTAAGCCGCAAACCATTCCCATTCACGACTCGCCTGGAAGCTTTCTCGTGCCTCTCATGCCCACGCTCTCGAATAGCCGCTGCCGTTTTCTGCCACCTGTGTTGATGTCGTGCGGCGCGTTGGCCGTATTGGCCGGCGCGCTGCCCGCTCACGTCGCTGCTGCAACACAGCAGGGATATGTGCAGACCGCGCAGGTACAGCTGGATGTCCCGGTGCAGCCGCTGGACCAGGCGTTGACGCGCTTTGCCGATCAGGCCGGCCTGCATTTGCTGTACACCACCGCTGACGTGGCTGGCCTGCAGAGCCCGACCCTGCAGGGCGCCTACAGTGTCGAGCAAGCCTTGCAGCGGTTGCTCGAGGGCACCGGCTTGAGCTGGCAGTTCACCGATGCGCGTACGGTGACGCTGCGCAAGCACGATACCCCCCTGCAGGCCATCAACCTCAAGCCGATTGAAGTAAGCGTGGCCTCGCGCACCAGTACTGCCATCAGCGAGATTCCAGGCACCGTGTGGGTGGTCGATCAGCAGCAACTGCGCGAGCAGATCGACAGTGGCGTAAGCCTCAAGGAAGCCATCGGCAAACTGGTGCCTGGCCTTGACCTGGCGCCGGAGGGGCGCACCAACTACGGGCAGAACATGCGTGGGCGCAGCGTGCTGGTGATGATTGATGGCGTCAGCCAGAACAGCTCGCGAGGCCTGTCGCGCCAGTTCGACAGTATCTCGCCCTTCAACGTGCAGCGCGTCGAAGTGCTGTCCGGCGCCAGCGCCATCTACGGGGGCGGTGCGACCGGGGGCATCATCAACATCGTGACAAAAAAGGGCGAGGCGGGCCCTGCGCGTTTCGAAACCCAGCTCGGCGCCAGCAGCGGTTTCAACAACAGCGATGATCTGGCGACCCGCTTCGCCCAGTCGATCAGCGGTGGCAACGAGCGGTTCAATGCGCGTCTTGGTGTGTCCGGCGAGCAGAACGAGGCGTTCTACGATGGAGCAGGCGATCAGATCTTCATCGACAATACCCAGACCGACCTGCAATACAACCGCACCCTGGACCTGCTTGGCAGCCTGGGCATGCAGTTCGATGATCAACAGAGCCTTGACCTGCTGGCCCAGTACTACGATTCCGGCAACCATGGCAGCACCGGCATCTGGTTTCCCAACCTCAATTACAATGGCCCCTCCGACCTTGAAGAGGCCCAGTTGCGCAGCGGGTACTCGTCCGACCTGAACCCGCGCACCCGGCGCGTGCTGCTCAATGCCAATTACCACCACACTGATGTGCTGGGCCAGGATTTCTACCTGCAGGCTTCCTACCGCAAGGAAAACAACAACTTCTACCCGTTCCCGTACTACAACCGTGGTACACCGACCGGCTCGCGCGGTGTGTATTTTGCAGCCTCGCAGCAGAACTTCGAGGTCACCAGCCTCAAAGGGCTGTTCGCCAAGCAGTGGGACACGCTGAAATTCACCTATGGCGTGGACATTGACCGCGAACGTTTCAACGCTGACCAGACCGTGTTCGATGCGCGGGTGTCCTCTGAAAGCGGCGGGCTGGACCTGGACAAGGCCAGCAAGGCTGCGCGCTACCCCAGCTATGTGGTCGATGGGGTCTCGCTGTATGGCCAGCTTGAATGGCGCGCCACCGACAACCTGACGTTCTCCGGCGGCGCCCGGCGCCAGCAGATGGATGTGGAGGTGGGTGACTACAAGGGCGTTCCAGGTGGGAGTAACGACTATCAGGTCAATCTCTACAACCTGGGGGCGATCTACGACTTCAAGAACGGCCACCAGCTGTGGGCCAACTACGGCGAAGGCTTTGACCTGCCCGATCCGGCCAAGTACTACGGCAAGCCCGGCCTTAGTGTCGGGGACAACCCGCTGGCCGGGATCAAGAGCCGCCAGGTGGAGTTAGGCTGGCGCTATGCCGACGTGCAGTGGGACGCTCAAGCCGCGCTGTACTACATCTGGTCGGACAAGATCATCAATGTAGATTCGCAAACCCTCACCATTGACGTCGAAGACCAGAAAAGTCGCGACTTTGGCTTCGAAGGGGCACTCACCCGCCACTTCGACCGAGGTTGGGAAGCCGGCGGCACGCTGCACCTCACCCGTTCCGAGGAAGAGGCAGACGGCGGCGGGTGGCGCAAGCGCGATGCGCGTTATGCCTCCTTGTCCAAAGCCACCGCGTTCGTTGGCTGGAAGGATGACGGGCGCAGTGCGCGTTTGCAGGCCAATCGGGCCTTCAGCTTGAAGGACGATGCCCAACACAAGATCGATGGCTATACCACGCTCGATCTACTGGGCAGCCAGGACACCGACTACGGCACCTTCAGCGCAGGTATCCAGAACCTGCTGGACAAGCAATACAGCACCGTGTGGGGCCAGCGGGCGACGCTGTTCTACTCGCCCACCTACGGGCCTGCCTACCTCTACGATTACCAAGGGCGAGGCAGGACCTACACGCTGACCTGGAGCCTTGCGTACTAAGGCTTTTGCGCTCGGCCCAGGCAACACCGGCGCCCCGATCAAGGGGCGCTGGTTGAAACATCGTGAATCACCTGCAGCGTCGCCAAGCCTTTTGACTCGAACCCTTTGCGCCGTAGGCTATCAAAGCCACCAGGCCAGGCGTTTTCGTACGGAGGTGAAGCATGAAACTGACACTACCGTTGTTGGTAATAGGTATGGCGGTTTGGTTACCTACCCATGCGACCGCGCAGCCGTGGCTGCACGTTGCCGCCAATGACAACAACCCCTACAACAGCCCCGTGCAACGCGCCAACCCCAACAGCCGTCAGGGCAGCGTCCCGGCGACGCCGCCTGTGCGCGGCCCGTCTACCCAGCCCGTGCCGCGCACCCCGACGGTAGAGAACCGCGGCATCGGCAACGGTGAGAACCTGCGCCGTCATCAGCAAACGCCCAATCTGGAACCTACGCGGCCCCCGCGGGACAACCCGCGCGCGCCCTGACTCCAGCACCCCGTATCTGTCAAAGGAACTTCGCATGTCCCGAGCAACCTGGCTGGTTACCCTGGCCGCTGCCGCATTAGCGCCTCTGTTGACCCATGCCGCTGCCCAGCAGACGTTCAAAAGTGAAGAAGGCACCCTTACCGTCGATACCGTGGCCAACGGCCTGCGTACGCCGTGGGCGCTGGCGTTCCTGCCTGGCGGCCAGGACATGCTGATCACCGAACGCATCGGCAACCTGCGCGTGATCAATGCAGAGGGCAAGGTCGGCCCGCCCATCAATGGCGTGCCCAAAGTCTGGGCCGAGGGCCAGGGCGGCCTGCTGGATGTGGCCTTGTCGCCCGAGTTCGACAAGGACCGTACGGTGTACCTGTCCTATGCCGAGGAGGGCAGCGACGGCAAGGCCGGGACCGCTGTGGGCCGTGGCCAGCTGTCGACCGATCGCGCCCGCCTGGAAAACTTTACCGTTATCTTCCGCCAGCAACCCAAGCTGTCGGAGGGCAACCATTTTGGGTCGCGCCTGGTGTTCGACCGCAACGGGTATCTGTTCATCGCCCTGGGCGAGAACAATCAGCGCTCGACGGCTCAGGACCTGGATAAGCTGCAGGGCAAGGTCGTGCGCATCCTGCCAGATGGCGAGGTTCCCAAGGACAACCCATTCTATGGCCAGAAGAACGTGCGCCCCGAAATCTGGTCGTTTGGCCACCGTAACCAGCAGGGCGCTGCGTTGAATCCTTGGACGGGCGCGTTGTGGACCAACGAACACGGCCCCCGTGGCGGTGACGAAATCAACATTCCGAAGCCGGGCAAGAACTACGGTTGGCCCATCGCAACCCACGGCATCAACTATTCGATGCTGCCCATACCAGAGGCCAAGGGTAAACATGTAGATGGCATGGTCGATCCGCACCACGTGTGGGAGAAGTCGCCCGGTGTCAGCGGCATGGCGTTCTATGACAGCCCCGTGTTCACGGCATGGGATCACAACCTGTTCATCGGCGCATTGGCCACGAAGGAGCTGATCCGCTTGCAGCTCAAGGGCGACAAGGTGGTGCACGAGGAGCGCCTGCTGGGCGACTTGAAAGCGCGCATTCGTGATGTTCGGGTAGGGCCGGACGGTTACCTGTACGTGTTGACCGATGCCAAGGATGGCGAGCTGCTGAAGGTGGGCCTGGCGCGGCCCGACTGAAGCCGCGCTGTCGTCGGCAAGGAGGCGACAGGTACAATGCGCCATGACCATCGATCCCTTACAACGCTACCAGCAAGCCCTGGAAACCCAGGGCTTTGTCGTTGACCCCGCACAGCGCCTCGCCATCGAGGCGCTGCAGGCCTGCTTCGAGGCTGTCGAACGTGGACGATCCAGCCAGGGCCTCTACCTGTGGGGGCCAGTGGGGCGGGGCAAGACCTGGTTGATGGATCAGTTTCACCGTTGCCTGACCGTGCCGAGTCGCCGCCAGCATTTTCACCACTTCATGGCTTGGGTGCACCGCCGTTTGTTTCAGCTCAATGGCACGCCGGATCCCCTTATGGCGCTGGCGGAGGAGCTAGGAAGCGAAATCCGCGTGCTGTGCTTCGATGAGTTGTTCGTCAGTGACATTGCCGACGCAATCATTCTCGGCCGTTTGTTCCAGGTACTGTTCGACCTGGGTGTGGTGGTGGTTGCCACGTCCAATCAGCCGCCAGGGCAACTGTACCGCGATGGCTTCAACCGCGAACGTTTCCTGCCCGCCATCGCTGCCATCGAGCGGCACATGCGTGTGCTGCCGGTAGCGGGTGAGCAAGACCACCGGCAACACCCGGGCCTGCCGTGCCAGCGCTATTGGGTCACCGACGACCGGGGCAGTCACCTGGCCGCGGTCTTCGAGCGACTGAGCCCGGACGACCCAGGCACCGACCAGCCCCTCATGCTGGGCAGTCGGCAGGTGCAGGTGGTGCGCCGAAGTGCGAAGGCCATCTGGTGCCGTTTCGACGCGTTGTGCGAACAACCGATGGCTACCCAGGAATTCATGGCGCTGTGCGACCGTTTCGCGGTGATCCTGGTCGCGGACATACCGGCGCTGAGCGGTCAGCAACAGGCCGGGCGTATCGCCCGTGGCACGGAGGACGGCGCCTCCCGTGTGCTAGCGGGCGACCGCGACTTGCCGGCACTCTCGCCCAAGGACGATGCCGTGCGCCGCTTCATCGCCCTGGTTGATGAATGCTACGACCGCCGTGTGGCGCTGTACCTGGAGGCACAGGTGCCGCTCGAGGCGCTGTACACGCAGGGGTATCTCGCCTTCCCCTACCAGCGCACCCTCAGCCGGCTGCGTGAAATGCAGCTGCAGCGCTTCGCCTGATGCGGTCACGCACGATCAGCGATCCAGCCACTGGATCAGTGTGCGATTGAAACGCTTGGGTTCTTCGATCTGCGGCGCGTGGCCCATGCCTTCGAAGGTGACCAGTTCGCCTTTGGGAATGAGCTTGGCCACCTGCGGGCCGAGCAAGGCGTAGTTGCCCAGCCTGGCCTTGACTTGCGGCGGTGCGATGTCACTGCCGATTGCCGTGGTGTCCTTGTCACCGATCAACAAAAGGGTTGGCATCTGCAGGTCCTTGAATTCGTGATAAACCGGTTGGGTGAAGATCATGTCGTAGATCAAGGCCGAGTTCCACGCCACCCGTTCGTGCCCAGGGCCCTGATTCAGACCCACCAGCATCTGCACCCAGCGCTCATATTCCGGTTTCCAGCGGCCGGCATAGTAGGTTTTGCGCTCATAATCACGCACCCCGGCCGCATCGAGCTTGAGTTCGCGGGCATACCACTGGTCAACGGTGCGGTAGGGCACACCAAGGGCCTTCCAGTCCTCCAGGCCGATGGGGTTGACCATGGCCAGGCGCGTGACCTGCTGCGGGTACATCAAGGCGTAGCGGGTGGCTAGCATCCCCCCGGTCGAATGCCCCAGCACGATGCTCTGCTTCACCCCCAGGTGCTCGAGCAGTGCATGGGTGTTGCTGGCCAGTTGCTGGAAGCTGTACTGGTAGTGCGCAGGTTTGCTGGATGTGCAGAAACCGATCTGGTCTGGGGCAATAACGCGGTAGCCTGCCTTGCTCAAGGCATCGATGCTGGTTTCCCAGGTTGCTGCGCAAAAATTCTTGCCGTGCATGAGCACGACCGTGCGGCCGTTGGCATTGCCCGACGCCGGGACGTCCATGTAACCCATTTGCAGCGATTGGCGCTGTGATTCGAAGTCGAAGTGCTTGAGCGTATGCGGGTAGTCGAACCCTTCGAGCTGTGCGCCGTAGGTAGGCGATTGGGCGGCAATGGCCGGGCTGCTGGCCAGGCACACCATGGCCAGGGCGGATGCACGCAGCATGAGGCACTCCATGTCAGATCAAGTAGGAAGACTCGACTGTAGCAGCAGGACAGTGCCCTTAAAGTCTCAAGGTGTTACCAACCGTGAAACCGGCGCCAGGTCAGTAATCGGCGACCACCGCGTCCTTGCCCTGAGCGTCGATACCGATGACCTGATAGGCATCCCTGCGCTCGCCCATTTCCATGCCCGGCGAACCGGCTGGCATGCCTGGAACGGCCATGCCCTTGAGGTCACTACGGCTAACCAGTTCACGCACGTGGATAGCGGGGACATGGCCTTCGACGAACTTGCCAGCGATGACCCCGGTATGACACGACGCATGGCGCGGCGGTACTTGCAGGCGTTGCTTGACGACGCTCATGTCTGGTTCGACATGGTCGTTCACGGTAAAGCCGTTCTTTTCGAGGTGACTGATCCAGGCTTTGCAGCAACCACAGTTGGGGTCGCGGTAGACATCGATGGTGTCGGTGGCCTGTACAAGGGTGGTGAAGGTCAACAGGCCAAGGGCCAGGCAATTTGAACGCAGCATGGACAAGTTCCTTATAAACGTGTGACCTGCGGCCAGCATAGCGCGCGGCCTGGTCCAAACGTGCAAGGCGGCAGGGTCGCCCCCTCTGGCTTTCAACCTGCTGACCGGCGCATTACAGTTTCGTCAGCCAGTGGCCTGGTCATTGTGCAGGTCGCGCATCAGTAGCCCGAACGCCAACGACACCTGTTCAGGGACTGGCAGATACACCACATGGCCATCCCCGGGTGCGACTTCGATGGGCTGCTGCTGCCGGTCGTGCAGCTGATTCAGGTCGAAGTGGTAGTTGCCGCGAGGTGTCATCAGCTCCAGATGGTCGCCCAGGGCGAAGCGGTTCTTGACCTTGACCTCGGCCCAACCATTTACCCGCAGCCCAGTCAGTTCACCCACGAACTGCTGGCGCTCGGACACCGAGCTGCCGCGCTGATAATTCTGGTACTCATCGTGCACATGACGGCGCAAAAAGCCTTCGGTGTAGCCCCGTTGCGCAAGTGACTCGAGGTTGTCCATCAAGGTGCGGTCGAAAGGCTGGCCATTGGCCGCATCGTCGATGGCCTTACGGTAGGACTGCACGGCCCGTGCGCAGTAGAAATGCGACTTGGTGCGGCCCTCGATCTTGAGCGAGTGCACGCCCATGCGCGCCAGTCGCTCGACATGCTGGATGGCCCGCAGGTCCTTGGCGTTCATGATGTAGGTGCCGTGCTCGTCTTCGAACGCGGGCATTTCGGTACCGGGACGCTCGCTTTCCTGCAACAGGAACACCTGTTCGGTGGGCGTACCCTGGCCCAGCGTCGGCTGCACCTGGTGCACGATATCGCCGGTGACGCTCTCGGTCGCTGGCGTGACGTCATACTTCCAGCGGCAGGCGTTGGTACAGGTGCCCTGATTGGCATCACGCTTGTTCAGGTAGCCCGACAGCAGGCAGCGGCCTGAATAGGCCATGCACAGCGCCCCATGCACGAAGACTTCCAGCTCCATGCCAGGTACTTGCTGACCAATTTCCTCGATCTCTTCAAGTGACAGCTCCCGCGACAGGATCACGCGGCTGATGCCTTGCTGCTGCCAGAACTGCACGCTGGCCCAGTTGACCGTGTTGGCCTGCACCGAGAGGTGCACCGGCATCTGCGGGTAGTGCTGGCGTACCAGCATGATCAGGCCCGGGTCGGACATGATCAACGCGTCCGGTGCCATGGCGATCACGGGCGCCAGGTCCTTGAGGAAGGTCTTGAGCTTGGCATTGTGAGGCGCGATGTTGACCACCACATAGAAGCGCTTGCCCAGCGCATGAGCCTCCTGGATGCCCAACGCCAGATTGGCATGGTCGAAGGCGTTGTTGCGCACCCGCAGGCTGTAGCGGGGCTGACCGGCATAGACCGCGTCAGCCCCGTAGGCGAACGCATAGCGCATAGTGTGGAGCGTGCCGGCAGGCGCCAGCAATTCGGGCTTGGCAACAGAAGTCATGAATACACCGGGTAAAGGGCGCGGATGCTAAGCCGCTTGCGGTGCGGCCTTATTGATCTGAATCAAGGGGCAAGTGGCACTTTTACCCCAGCGCCACGCACTAATACCCCAGAACCCATCCGAGGACCGGAAATGAACGAAACTGCTTTGCAGAACAAGGCGCTGGCGGTGCTCCTGGCACTGGTGACCGTTGCCTTCGTCTGGATCTTGCTGCCTTACTACGGCGCCATCTTCTGGGCGGTAATCCTGGGCATCCTGTTCGCGCCGTTGCAACGCAACCTGCTCATGCGCTTTGGGCGCCGCCGCAACGTGGCCGCTGCCGTGACCACGCTGATCTGCTTACTGGTGGCGGTATTGCCGGTGATCATCATCAGCGGCCTGCTGGTGCAGGAGGGGGCAACGCTGTATCAACGCATCCAGAGCGGCCAGCTGGACATCGCAGGGTATGTTGAGCGGGGCAAGGACATGCTGCCAACGTTTGCCCAGAACGCGCTGGACAACTTGGGCATGGGCAACCTGGAGGCCCTGCGTGACAAGATCACCACCTGGGCCTCCCAAGGCAGCCAGGTCCTGGCTACCCAGGCCTTCAGCTTTGGCCAGGGCACATTCGATTTCGTGGTGGGCTTCGGCATCATGATGTACCTGCTGTTCTTCTTCCTGCGCGAAGGTGCCGAGGTGGTGCGCAAGGTGCGCATGGCCGTGCCGCTGCCTGAAAACCAGAAGCGCCGCCTGCAGTTGAAGTTCAAGCGTGTAGTGCGCGCTACGGTCAAGGGCAACGTGCTGGTGGCCATCACTCAAGGGGCGCTGGGCGGCTTGATTTTCTGGATCCTTGGGATCCCCAGCGCGCTGGTCTGGGCGGTGATGATGGCTTTCCTTTCGCTGCTGCCCGCCGTTGGCGCAGGCATCGTCTGGGGGCCGGTGGCGATCTACTTCCTGATGACCGGCGCGATCCTGCAGGGCGTGATCCTGACCGCGTTCGGCGTGCTGGTGATCGGCCTCGTCGACAACGTACTTAGGCCCATCCTGGTCGGCAAGGACACCCGCATGCCCGATTACCTGATCCTGGTATCAACCTTGGGCGGCCTGTCGGTATTCGGGCTCAACGGTTTCGTCATCGGTCCGCTGATCGCCGCGTTGTTCATCTCCAGCTGGGCGATCTTTGCGTCGAGCAAGCCTCAGGTGCAGCTGCCGCGATAACCGCAAGCCAAGTACTGGCTTTTGCTGAACAGGGGTTGGCCGCCAGGTCTGCCCTACGTCATCCGGCCTCGCACTAAAGCAGGCCGGCTCAATGAGGTGGTCGAGTTCCCTCTGTGTTGATTCGCAAGGTTCGGTAAAGGTGCACGGCAACCTTTGACCCGGAGCCGACCATGGCCATCCTCACTACGCCTTCCAACCATACCGACAGCTTTATTGCACAGCACTTGCCTGAATGGCTGCATGCGGCTTCCTTGGAGCAGATACGAGCCCTGCGCACGCGCGCGGAAGAAAACCGCCATATCGAGCAGCGCCTGGCGTCACTGTTCAAAGGCATGGTCTCGCCGCAGTGGTACGCACAGCAGATGCTGGCTGCCACGATAGAGCAGAAGCTGGGTGTGCAGGTGGATCTGACGCATGCGCTCTGGCGGGAGCGCTGGGACAGCTACAGCGTGCTTGGGAGCGAGACGCTGCATCATCACTACACGTTTCACCCTGCAATGACTCACTTGATGCAGAATTTCCCCTCCGGATCAAGCTTCGACGCCCGCAGCGGCATCATCTCCGGGGCTCATGGCATGTCCTTTACCGCTCCACTGCTTGTGAACAGTGCGAGCCTGGCCACTGCCTGCCGCTTGGTGGACACGGGCAAGCGCTATCAGGACTACCTAACTACCTTCTTTGACGATGCAGCCTGCACGCTGCTCGCCCAGGGCGTGCGCAAACGCCTCGCGTTGGCCGTGGAACTCGCGGGGCTGCGAGGCGACATCACCGAAGTGGATGTCGCTGCCTTGGAGCATACTTTTGAAGAGGTGGTGGCGCCTGATCCGAAGCAACCGGCAGTCGTGGTCAAGCACCTTCATGTGCTCGGGCATGCACTGATCGGTGCGCTGCTGATCGAACTTTCCGACGGTGGGGCCGGCGGCCTGGCCTACCCGGGTGCAGGAGTACTGCTCTACCTGCCCCATGGGCCCTTGAAGAAGTTTGGCGATCTGGACAGCTTGAAGTCCCACATGGTGAACCTGTTCGAAAAGCCTGGGCATGCCAGCGACCTACTGAAGCTGGTGGCGGTCGATGCCCGGGCAGGGTTTCAGGCAGTGCTGGAAAAGCGGCTGAGTGATGCAGCCCCTGATCTTGAAGTGACCGGCAAAACCGCCGGCGCATCACCGTTTACCGAGATGGCCCGGCTGCACGTGGCCCGCATCAAGGCGGACGCCCGCTTTCTTCTGGTGCCTGTCAAAGAGGTAGATCGGCTGCAAAGGCTTCAGCGGCTACAGACGCTCGAACAGGTGGGTCTGAACCTCGCACAAATGGCAGCGTTGTTTGTCCCACAACTCGGCGCGATGATGTTGGCTGCAACCGTGGTCGAGGTGCTGGGCGAAATTGGCGTAGCGGTGTATGACTGGTCACGGGGCCATCAGCATGAAGCGCTGGAGCATGTACTGGGTGTGGCCGAAACGGTAGCGGTTACCGCGCTGACGGCGGCGGGCGGTGCGGCAGTTGCACGGGGCTTCAGGCGCAGCGCCTTCGTCGACGAGATGGTGCCAGTCGAACTGGATAATGCAGTGCCTCGGCTTTGGGTCGAGGACTTGAGTCACTACCGAGCGCTGGGCGTGCCTCACAATGCTGTACGAGGTCAGAAGGGTCTTTTCCAGCACGGTGACAGTCACTGGTGGCTTCATGAGGGCGTCTATTACCCCGTCAGCCGCCAAAACTCATCAAATCCCTGGCGCCTGGTTCGTCAGGATGGCAAAGCCGGCTTCGCGCCGGCGTTGTATTGGAACGGTGAGTATGGCTGGCGGTTGAACTGGCAGCGACCGCAATTGTGGCATGGCGAGCGAGCCTTGCTGGGTCATCTATGGCCCGTTACTTCCGACCTGGATCCGCAGCGTGTGACTCAGGTACTCAAGGTGGCCGACGTGGACCAGGCCCAGTTACGCCGGGCGGTCGCGGAGCAAAGGGCGTTGCCTGTAAGTCTGCGCGACACATTGCAGCGGTTTGAAGCTGACAAGCGCATCGAAGACTTCTTCGCCACATTCGCGAGCCACCAGGGCAAGAACGACTCCCCTCTGCTGCAATGGTGCGTCGATCAGTTGACCGAGCAACAGCGCGCACCGGCCTCAGTATCTGCATCGATCCTCGCGCAGGCGCCTCGCTTGCGCGAGGGCCTGATGAACCATTTGACGCACACACTTGCCATAAGCCCCGAAGCAGCGGTAATCCAGCGTGATTTTCCAGGGTTGCCCGCTGCCTATGCTGAAGAGGTGATTGCAAACGGCACGGCCGAGCAGCGTCAGCGATTGCTCGGGCAGGGTCGTCTTGATCTGGCGCTTGCCGAGAGCGCGCGTCTGGCATTACAGGAGGCCCGTGTCTGTCGCGCATTACAGGGCCTGTACCTTGAAAACGCCTATCACCCTGACCTGCCTTCGCTGGTCTTCGGGCTTTTGCGAAAAGAACCTGCATGGCCCATGGCCCAAAATGTTCAGGTTCGCGAAGCGTCGCCTACAGGGCGGGTATTGGCAGAGCTATACCCGGTGACAGATCCCGCCAGTGTGAAAGTGCTGGTGTGGGAGCATGGGCAGATGTCGGTCTATGAGGGGGGCAAACCCGTTGCACAAGACGCGCCTGGCGCCTGCGGCTTGCTCGAGAGGCTTTGGCAGTTTCTTCCTGAGACCGAGCGTAGCCGCCTGGGATGGTCAACAACCGATGGCGTGAAAGCGCTGCGGGCAGGCTTGCAGGCGCGCATCCCGGCACAAAGAAAGGCTGTGCAGGAACTGATGGGCATGCAGGTGAGCCGGCCGACCTTCCGCGCACCCGCCCGCCTGCCTGACCATCGTTATGGCTACTTGCTAAGTGGTCGCGGCAGCGCCAACCACCTGGCCGAGCGTACGCTTCAGGATCGTATCCGCAGCCTGTATCCAGGTTTTAGCGCGCAACAACTCGAACTCTATCTTCAAGTGCTCGAGGAGCAGCCTGGTTCGCCTTTTACCCATTTGCTGGAGCTTGAGGGCCAATATACGCGTCTGGACCTGACACTCGAGCAATGGGCTGCACTGCCTGCCGATGCGGCCGATGTAGTCTTGCGACGTAGAATCTGCGACGAGCTAAGGCGCTGCTGGCGCTTCCAAGGGCACTCAGGTAGACGGCAAGCCAATGGAGATCCAGGCATGCTGCTGTCGCTATCGGGTATCGGTACCGGCGAGCTGCCCGACTTGAGCGCGGTGGAGGGTTTTAGCCATGTCAGCGAGGTCGCGTTGGTCAACATGCGACTGGGTGAAGTACCCGAACGCTTTCTCAGGCCCTTTCAAGGCATTACGACGCTGAACCTGGACAACAACGCCCTGACTCGGCTCCCCGCTGTGCTTACGCAGTTGGGTGAGTTGCAGGAACTGACGATTTCGCGTAACAGCCTGCATCTGGACGATGCTGGTTTCGAAGTGCTTGCGGGCATGCCAAGGTTGAGTGTGCTTGACCTGAGCGACAACAGTATCGGCAATTTTACGATTGCCATGGACCGATTACCTCGCCTGCGTCAACTGGGGCTGCGTGGAGTAGGGTTGACACAAGTCCCGGTTCATCTTGAGCGAGCGGTTTCGCTGGAGTATGTAGACCTGCGTGACAACAATATCGCCGAGTTGCCGTTGGCCGTGCGGGCTCAGCGCACCCACTGGCGAGGCAGGCTGGCATTGGCAGACAACCCGCTGCCTGCCCTGTACCGCGACCTGTGGGTCGATGCCAGCCGCACCTCAGACAGCGAGCCCAGTGCCGACGGTGACGTATTTCATCTCAGCCGTTGGGTCGAGCGCCTGGACCCTGCCCAACGGGCGTCGCGTACCGCCCAGTGGAACCGTCTGGTGGATGAGTCCGGCAGCGGCGATTTCTTCACCCTCATTGGCGAACTCACTGACACCAGCGATTTTCGTCTGGCCAGGGACGATCTGGAGGCCCGGGTCTGGACAATGCTGGACAGCATCGAGAGTAACACCGCACTTCGCGAGCAAACCTTCGCCTTGGCCAGCGAACCTCGCACGTGCGTGGACAGTGTCATCTCCAGTTTCGGCTTGCTTGAGATCAGGCTGCTGAGTGCGTCGGTCGAGGCCGCTGCTGGAGAACACGCAGAGGGTGAACTATTGAGTCTGGCGCGACGTTTCTTCCGCCTGGACCGGGTGGAGGCGTACGCCCGCCAAGACATGAGCGGCCGCGAAACCCGTGGCGAGCAGGTGGATCAGGTCGAAGTCAGCCTTGCCTACCGGGTGGGGCTGGCGCGGACACTGGAATTGCCAGGTCAGGCAACCACCATGCAGTTCAGAACGATTGCAGGGGTCACGGAGGAACACCTGAAAACGGCCGAAGCAGCGGTTCGCGCAGCCGAGGCCAGCGATGATCTGGCCATGGACATCAGTGAGCGTGGCTTCTGGTTCGATCACCTGCAACGCCAGTACCGCACATCCTTCGATGTTCTACGCGAGCCGTTCGTGCAGCAGATGGAGGCGCTCTATGCAGGGCGTGAGAGGCTGACAGATGCCCAGTACGATACTCAGGCCAGGGCGATTGCCAAGGCTTGTGATGAGGCGGTAAAGGCCAAGGCGCTTGAACTCACACGCCAAGCCTTGGCCCGGGAGAATGAACAGTTACCTGGCTGAGTCGGCGTGCAGCGATCGAATGCTAGCGTTTTGGCGCTGTGGTCCTAAGATGGCTGCATTCGAGCAAACTGGGCCGCCAATGAGCGACAAGGACACTATTTCCATCGAACTGGTACGCGAGGCATTGTTGCAGGCTTGTCCCCAAGCAGGCGACGCGCCTCTGGTGCTGCGCAAGGCAGGCATCGAGCCGCACCTGCTTATGGTGCCAGGTGCGCGTGTGGCGGCAACTGCTTACGCGCGCCTCTGGCGCCTGCTGGCGAGGCGCTGCAACGATGAGTTCTTTGCCATGGACCCGCGCGGGCTACGCAGCGGCAGCCTGGCATTTCTCTGCCGTGCCAGCAGGGGACAACCAACGGTCGGGACAGGCATCGAAACCGCACTGGCTTTCCTGTCGTTGGCCCTGGATCACCTACAGCCTCACTTGATTCGCCAGCAAAGCCTGGCCGAGATCATCATCGTCGAACCCACTGATGAGCCTCGACGAGCCTTCACCTACTTCACATTCTGGATGATCGTCCATGGTGTGGCGTGTTGGCTGGCAGGGCGTCGCATTCCGATTCTGGCCATCGAATTGCGCTGTACCGAACCTGCATTCTGCGATGACTACCGTGTCATGTTTTCGGAAAACCTGCATTTCTCTCGGCCGCGCACCCGCATGATCCTGGCCGCCGATTGCTTCGATCAGCCCATCCGGCGCAGCGATGACGAGCTGCACCGTTTCCTGGCCCAGGCGCCTGCCAACATCCTGGTCAAGTATCGTGATCCCGACAGCCTCGCTCGACGCATTCGACGCGAGCTGAGTGAGCAAGACCCAGCGTCGTGGCCCGATGCGAATGGGCTCGCCCGCCGGTTATGCCTGTCGGCTTCTACGCTGCGGCGCAGGCTGGCAGAGGAGGGACATAGCTATCAGGCCCTCAAGGACAGTGTGCGGCGCCAATTGGCTATCAGCTGGTTGGCGCAGGAGCAGGTTGGGATGCTGGAAATCGCGGCGCGCTTGGGCTTTGCCGACAGCAGTTCGTTCTACAAGGCCTTCCGCAAGTGGTTTGGCTGCAATCCGGGTCACTACCGAACGTTGGTCCTGGGTGCAGGGAAGGTGGATTAGGTGGGGTTTCCGTCTGCCAGTCGCTGAGCGCCCACCACACAGTCGAGGCTGAATCAGCACCGACAGGACTTCCACGATGGCAGCTTCCCTCACTAGCGCTTCCGGCCCGACTACGTCCTCTGCCAAGGTCGCCAGCGCTACCCATGACTTTATAGCCGCGCGCCTGCCTGATTGGCTCAAGCGGGCTTCTCCTGCTCAACTCAATCGCCTGCGTGACCGCTTCAAGGCGCACCAGGCCAGCCAGGAACGCGTGCACGCCTCTACGCAGCGGTTGATTCCACTGCAAAGCTTCGCTGAGCTGCACATGCAGAGGCTGGTTGCACACCTACCGGGTAGCCCCTCCCTGGATACGCTGCAGTGGCTGGAGATCCGGCGCAAATTCAAGGTCCCGCAAGGCATCGCCCTCCCTGTGGATGAAGTCATCGAACTGAGAGAGCCTGCCGTCTTGCGCTTGATGCAGAATTTTCACGAGCAGGCCAGCTTCTACCTGGGCACCGGTATGGTCAACACAGGTGAAGATAACCTGCTCACCGCGGGTACGGATGCACTGGTGCAAGCGTGCCGGGACCTGGATGCCGGCGGGCGTTATCAGAAGCTGTTGTCGCAGGTGTTCACCGATGACACCTGCAACGCACTGATTGCAGACAAGCGTGCGGCGCTTGGGTTGGCTACCGAAGTGGCGGCGCTACGCGGTGATCTAACCGCCAGTCAGCAGATGGCGTTGGCGAGCTTGGCAAGCGATGAGGTCGATCACGGCGAGCTCCGGGCCTACCCAGGATTGCTGAGCATGCTGGGGCATACCCTGTGCGATGTCGTGCTCGTCCAGTTGCGCGATGAGCATGGTGCGGATCGAGGGACCGTTCTCTACAGGCCCAGCGATCCAGGCAAGGCATTGCGCCATTTCACGTCTATCCAGCAAATGAACGCCGTGCTCGCGGCCGCTCTGCAGAAGGAGGACTACCGGGTTTATTTCAGTCAGTTGGTCTCTGTAGAAGGGCGCGCTTCCTTTCTCGATACATTGAGCAAGCGCTTGAGCGACCCCGTGCCTGACCTGTCCCTTGAAGGCATTACAGGAACGGAGGATATCTTCTCAAGGCTGGTCGATCAGCAGGTCCAGCGAATCAAAGACGACGCGCGTCTGTTGCTGGTACCAACCGCGCAGGTGGATCGACACGCCTCTGAAGCAAGACGCAAGCAGTGGCGCTCGTTGGGCTGGAATCTGGTCAACCTGGCTGGACTTTTCATACCTGTGGTGGGCGCAATGCTGCTTGGACAATTGGTGGTGCAAACCCTTTCGGAAGTCTTCGAGGGCGCAGCTGACTGGTATCACGGTCATCAGCACGAGGCCTTGGAGCACATGCTTGGCGTGGCCGAGACGTTAGCGGTGACTGCGGTTGTCGGCGCCGGAGCCAACATACTGGCCAGGGGGTATGCAGCCGCTGATTTTGTAGAAGGGCTGGAGCCGGTGAGCGGGCTCGATGGGAAGTCGCGGCTATGGGCCAACGACCTCAAGGTCTACGCCAGCTTGCCCGGGGACCCGCAACTGGAGAGCGACGGTCTGCACAGGGACTGGGGGCGAGCTTTCTTTCGTAGTGGCAAACATTATTTCCAGGTGCATCGCCCTGATCCTAATGGGCCATGGCGCTTGCGTCATGCTCGGCGTCCGGCAGGCTTTGGGCCTGTTCTCGAAAACTTCGGCGAGCGAAGCTGGCGGTTGAACGATGGTCGACCACTGGAAGCGGATCAGCCCGATCTCATGCTCGAACAGCTTTGGCCTCAGGCAAGACCGCTCACTCACCAGCAGGCCAGCAAGGTGATACAGGCCGCTGGAATCGATATTGCCGCGCTACGAGGTTTACTGGTGGAGGCGCGGGACATTCCAGCCAGTTTGCGTGACAGCCTGGAGCGTTTCGAAGCCGATGCGCGTGTCAGCAGGTTCTTTGAAACCCTGCAAGCCGGTGCAAGCCCACGCAATGAAGAAGTGTTGGTGCAGTGGTGCCTGGAGCAAACCGGTGGCGGTAGGGGGGTGCAGCTGCATGAGCGCCTTCTTGAGGATGCAGATCGCTTACGCGGGCTGATGTTCAAGCACCTCTGCCAGGTACCCATGGTCGATGACCCGTTGTCGTCTGTCATCAGATCAGACATGCCGGGTCTGCCCGAGCGTTATGTCCAAGGTTTGGCCGCGGACGTGGGGCGAACCGAGCGCGATCTGGCCCTTGGCGTGGGCAAGCTGCCGTTGCGTTGCCTGCGCCAGGGCGCGTCGTTGCTGCGTGTTGCCAGGCTGACCCGGGCCATGTGCGGTGTGTACCTGCCCAACGCTTACTGCGATGAAGCGGGCGAACTCGCATTGGCCCTGCTGCAGCGATTGGACGCATGGCCGGCCTTGCACGTAGAGCTCTGGACAGACGGCCCGGGTGCGCACCGGATTGCGGCGGTAGGTGATAAGTCGCCGGACGCTAATCTGGTAAAGATCGTTCACAAGGAGGGGCGTTTCCGGGCCATCGAAGAGGCAAGTGCAGGCTATGGTGCTTTGATAGACGAGTCGCACGACTTCTACCAGACACTGCTCGCATTGCTGGAGCCTGCCCAGCGCACTGCGCTTGATCTGGATGGCGATCACGCTGCCGCGACCTTGCGTGATCGCCTGGTGGCACAGATGCCTGAAACGCATGCCGAGGTCGAGCAACTACTTGGCTGGCCTCGACAGGATCGTTGGTTCAACCCAGGCCGGCGTATGCCCGACGGTCGCGTAGGCTACCCACTCAGCGGTCGTCCGGCTCGACGTCGTAGCCCCGACAGCCTGCTAAGGAACCGTTTACGCAATCTGTACCCTGGCCTGGCCGATGGTGCGATCGACAACCGCCTGGCGCGTTTGCTCGAAGGCCCTCAGGCTGCCTATGACGCCTTGCTGGAACTGGAAGAGGACCATGCTGATCTTGAGCGACACCTGAACCGCTGGACAGGCTTCGAGTCCAATCCGGCTCGTCGGCAGATCGCCGACCAGATCCGCCGCGCCTGGCGACAGACGAGCGAACCTCTGGGTGATGAGGCGGCCGGTCAGCGGCTGAGCCTTGTCAATCTGAATGTGGGCAGTCTGCCCGAGCTGCCTGCCCATATCGAGTTCGAACTCACAAGATCATTGGTCATCAGTGACGTGCCGATTACGCACATGCCCACTGGATTCCTTTCATGCTTCACCCGTTTGAGAGAATTGAACCTGAGCAGCAACGGTCTGCTGGGCGTGCCCACCGAGATTGCCTACCTGGTCGAGTTGCGAACCCTGCGCCTTGCACGCAACAGCATCCGGCTGAACGATCACGCCTTGAATGCGCTGACCCGCCTGCCGCAGTTGACCCACCTGGATCTGAGCTACAACCCGCTAGGGGCATTTGAGATGCGCTATAACCAGTTGACGCGCCTGGTCGAACTCAACTTGCGTCACTGCAGGTTGGGTGGGTGGCCTCACGAGTTGGAGTTGTGCAGCACCTTGGAACGCGTCGATCTGCGTGACAACCTCCTGCACGTTGTGCCTGCGGAAATTCTACAGCTGCCACACGCCCGCCGAATGAGCTTCATGGTGGAGCGAAACCGGTTGAGCAGTGTCGAGATGCAGCGGCTCTTTGCCCTTGATTCAATCGCCGAGCATTTTCATCTTCCCGAGCCGCGGCGTGTAATCGACCCTCAGGTGACCTGTGATCTTTGGCTCGATGCAGGCGATCCGCAATTGCGTGTAAGCCGTCAGGCCCTCTGGTCGCGCCTGATGACTGATTCGGACAGCGATGGCCTGGTACGGCTGTTGGGGCTTCTTGAAGATACCGGTGACTACGACACTGCATCGTTCCAGTTGGCGGAGCGGGTGTGGGCTTTACTCCAAGCCATTGATGGCAACGAGCAACTGCGGCAGCGAATCCAAAGCCTGGCTCGTCTGCCATTGACCTGTATGAACACCGTTGCTGATCGGTTCAGTGAGCTCCAACTCAGAGCACTCGTCGATGGGGCTGAGCACAACGTCGCGCCGGAGCGCGGCAATGAGCTATTGGGTATCGGGCAGCAACTGTTTCGCCTGGACCGGCTTGAGCAGGTCGCCAGGCGCGATGTATTGCAGCGCCTGGCCGCGCGGGAAAGGGTGGACCAGGCTGCCGTTAGCCTGGCCTACCGTGTGAGGTTGCGGGCTCGCCTGAACCTGCCGTGTCAGCCCCGTAGCATGCTCTACGCCGATGCTGCCGAGCTGACCAGCATTCAGCTTGAGAACGCCTACCGTGAGGTGATGGCAGCGATGACCCCTGACGCGCTATCGATGAGCCTTTCCCAACGTGTGTTTTGGGCCAGTTACATCCACGAGCGGCATACCGAGGTGTTTGAAGCACTGCAGGCCCAGTTCGCCGCACGTCGATCGGCATTGGCTTTGCGGCAATCAACGCTGGATGCCGTTGATTATCAGCTTCAGCTCGACAGCCTGGACACCGAACAGGCCGCTCAGGACCAGTCGCTAGTATTTGAATTGACCCGGCAATTTCTGTTAGGGCGCGAACGCGGATTGGGCTAGCCGCCGTTGTGGCCAAACCGATCATTCACAATGAATGGTTTGGCCATTGTGGTTACGCCTGAGCGGCGCGAACATCGTCCGGACTTAACCGCGCACTCCAACAATAAAAAGCAGGAGTCTGACGATGCGTGACTACGCCGAGGCCGTTCGCTCGTTCCATTATCTTGGGGCCGCGCAGGCGGCCTTGCAGGGCGAGCTGCAGGCCCTTAACGCCTGTGTCGAGTGTTGTGATCGCCACACGGGCGTCGACAAGGTGGCCCTGCACTGGCTGGACAGTGAAGGCAACTACGAGCAGCTGACTTTCGATAGGTTGCAAGTGCTGGCCACCCGCTTTGCCAGCGTCCTGCGTGCCCATGGTGTCAGTGTGGGCGACCGCGTGGCGGGGCTTTTGCCTCGCACCCCGCAACTGCTGATCACCATTCTCGCAACCTGGCGCCTGGGTGCCGTTTATCAGCCCTTGTTCACCGCTTTCGGGCCTGCTGCCATCGAGCATCGACTGCACCAGTCGCAGGCCCGTGTTGTGGTCACTGACCGCAGTAATCGGATAAAGCTCGATGATGTCAAAGCTTGCCCGGTCACGATTACAGTCGATGCCCGCGACGGCGAGCCGGACTTCCAGCGGTGTCTTGAAAACGCCTCGCCTGATTGCGAGCCGGTCATGCTCACAGGTGACGATCCATTCCTATTGATGTTTACATCCGGAACCACCGGGCCTGCCAAACCCCTTGAAGTACCGCTGCGGGCCATCGTGGCGTTCCAAGGCTACATGCGCGATGCCATCGATCTGCGCCCCGAGGACAGGTTCTGGAACCTGGCTGATCCGGGCTGGGCGTATGGGCTGTATTACGCAGTCACCGGGCCGCTTTCATTGGGCCACGCGACCACCTTCTACAATGGCCCCTTCAGTGTCGAGAGCTGCACGCAGGTCATTAACCAGCTGGGCATCAACAACCTGGCCGGCTCGCCAACGGCCTTTCGCATGCTCATTGCAGCCGGTGAGCAGTTCAGTGCCCCAGTCAAAGGACGCCTGCGCGTTGTGAGCAGTGCAGGGGAGCCGTTGAACCCGGAAGTGATTCGCTGGTTCGCCGAGCATGCCGGGGTAACGATTCATGATCACTACGGGCAGACGGAGCTGGGCATGGTGCTGTGTAACCATCACGGCCTGGCCCACCCGGTGCACGTGGGCTCTGCAGGTTTTGCCATACCGGGGCATCGCATTGTGGTGCTCGATGAGCAGGGTCGCGAACTGCCCGCCGGTCAGCCGGGTATCCTGGCGGTGGATCGCGAACGATCGCCCTTGTGCTGGTTCGCCGGTTACCACGGGTTGCCGACCAAGGCCTTTGTCGGCAAGTACTACCTGAGCGGCGATACCGTCGAACTGAACCCCGATGGCAGCATCAGCTTCGTCGGGCGCAGCGATGATGTGATTACCACGTCCGGGTATCGGGTTGGGCCTTTCGATGTGGAGAGCGCATTGATCGAGCACCCAGCCGTTATTGAAGCTGCAGTAATCGGCAAGCCTGATCCTGAGCGCACCGAGGTGATCAAGGCATTCGTGGTACTGGCCAAGGGTTACAGCGCCAGCGCCGAGCTTGAAGAGCAACTGCGCCAGCACGTTCGCCAGCGCCTTTACGCCCACGCCTACCCCAGAGAAGTCGAGTTCGTCAGCGAGTTGCCGAAGACCCCCAGCGGCAAGCTGCAACGCTTCATCCTGCGCAATCAGGAAATAGCTCGACAACACGCGCAGCTTGCCACCACGGCCAGCGCTTGAAAGGAAACCGATCATGCAAATAGCCAACAAACACTTCATCGTCAGCGGCGCTGCCTCAGGTCTGGGCGCCGCCACCGCGCACATGCTGATCGAGGCGGGCGCGTCGGTCATGCTCGTGGACCTCAACGGCGACGCCGTGCAAGCCAAAGCCCGCGAGCTGGGCGAGCGCGCGCGTTTCAGCGTGGCCGACATCAGTGACGAAGCAGCTGCACAGGCGGCCGTATCGGCAGCACTCGCAGCGTTCGGTAGCCTGCACGGTCTGGTGAACTGCGCAGGCATCGTGGGCGCTGAAAAGGTGTTGGGAAAACAAGGCCCGCACGGCCTGGCCAGTTTTGCTCGCGTCATCAATGTCAACCTGGTGGGCAGCTTCAACCTGCTGAGGTTATGTGCCGAGGCGATGGCCGAGGGAGAGGCGGACGACGGAGGCGAACGGGGCGTGATCATCAACACGGCCTCCGTCGCGGCCTACGACGGCCAGATCGGGCAATGTGCCTACGCAGCGTCCAAAGGGGCCGTTGCCAGCCTGACGTTGCCCGCCGCGCGCGAGCTGGCGCGCTACGGTATTCGCGTGATGACCATTGCGCCGGGCATTTTCGAAACCCCGATGATGGCCGGCATGACGCCCGAGGTTCGTGACTCGCTCGCAGCAGGCGTGCCTTTTCCTCCGCGCCTCGGGCGTCCAGAGGAATACGCGGCGCTGGCGCGCCACATCATCGAGAACAGCATGCTCAATGGTGAGGTCATCCGTCTGGACGGTGCCTTGCGCATGGCAGCCAAGTGAGGATAACACCCATGAACACCCTAGAAGATCCCATCGTCATCGTCAGCGCAGTACGAACCCCGATGGGGGGATTGCAAGGCGAGCTTAGCAGCCTCTCTGCCGTGCAGTTGGGCAGTGCGGCCATTGGCGCCGCGATTGAGCGCGCTGGCGTGGAGGCGCACAGCGTCGATCAGGTGCTGTTCGGTTGCGTGCTGCCAGCAGGCCTTGGCCAGGCGCCGGCGCGTCAGGCTGCACTGGGCGCCGGCCTGGGCAAGCACACCACCTGTACGACGCTCAACAAGATGTGTGGGTCCGGCATGCAGGCCGCCATTCTTGCCCATGACCTGCTGGCGGCAGGCAGCGCCGACGTGGTGGTCGCCGGCGGCATGGAGAGCATGAGCAACGCCCCTTACCTGCTGGACAAGGTCCGCAGCGGTTACCGCATGGGCCATGGCAAGGTGATCGACCACATGTTCATGGATGGTCTTGAGGACGCCTATGACAAGGGTCGCTTGATGGGCACGTTTGCCGAAGACTGTGCCCAGGCCAATGGTTTCAGTCGTAAAGACCAGGACGATTTTGCCATCGCATCGCTTACCCGTGCCCAACAGGCCATTCTCAATGGTCGCTTTGCGGATGAAATCGTCCCGGTGGAGGTGACTGAAAGCAAGCAACGCCGTCTGGTCAAGGACGACGAGCAGCCGCCCAAGGCGCGCCTGGACAAGATCGCGCAATTGCGCCCGGCGTTTCGAGACGGCGGTACGGTAACGGCTGCCAACGCCAGCTCCATTTCAGATGGCGCGGCGGCACTGGTGCTGATGCGACGCTCCGAGGCGCACAGGCGGGGCTTGAAGCCGTTGGCGATCATCCACGGCCATGCGGCTTTCGCCGACGCCCCGGCCCTGTTCCCGACCGCGCCTATCGGTGCAATCGACAAGCTGATCAAGCGCACGGGTTGGGCGCTTGCCGATGTCGACCTGTTTGAAATCAATGAAGCGTTCGCCGTGGTGACCCTGGCAGCCATGAAACATCTGGACCTGCCCCACGGCAAGGTCAACATCCATGGCGGCGCCTGTGCACTGGGCCACCCCATCGGCGCTTCAGGAGCGCGCATCTTGGTCACGCTGCTGCACGCCCTGCGTCAGAACAACCTGCGTCGTGGGGTGGCGGCCATCTGCATTGGCGGTGGTGAAGCCACGGCCATGGCTGTCGAATGCCTGGAGTGAGGTAAACCATGCTGGTCAACGAAGAACAACAACAGATCGCCGATGCCGTGCGCAGCTTTGCCCAGGAGCGGCTGCGCCCTTTTGCCGAACAGTGGGACAAGGAGCATCGGTTTCCCCGCGAAGCCATCAAGGAAATGGCAGCGCTCGGCCTGTTCGGCATGCTGGTGCCTGAACAGTGGGGTGGAAGCGACACCGGTTATGTAGCCTACGCCATGGCCTTGGAGGAGATCGCGGCCGGCGATGGTGCGTGCTCGACCATCATGAGCGTGCACAACTCGGTGGGGTGTGTGCCTATTCTGCGTTTTGGCTCTGAACAGCAAAAGCGCGCGTTTCTAACGCCCCTGGCAACCGGCGCCATGCTCGGGGCATTCGCCCTGACCGAGCCACAGGCAGGCTCCGATGCCAGCAGCCTGAAAACCCGTGCGCGCCGTGAGGGCGAGCACTACGTACTCAATGGCAGCAAGCAGTTCATCACCTCCGGCCAGAATGCCGGGGTGGTGATCGTGTTCGCCGTGACGGATCCGCAGGCCGGCAAGCGCGGCATCAGCGCGTTCATCGTGCCGACCGACGCACCGGGTTATCAGGTGGCCCGTGTCGAGGACAAGCTCGGCCAGCATGCTTCCGATACCTGTCAGATCGTGTTCGACAACGTGCGCGTGCCTGTGGCCAACCGACTGGGTGAGGAGGGTGAGGGCTACAAGATTGCCTTGGCCAACCTTGAGGGCGGGCGCATCGGCATCGCGGCCCAATCGGTAGGCATGGCGCGCGCCGCCTTCGAAGTGGCCCGTGACTATGCCAAGGAGCGACAGAGTTTCGGCAAGCCGCTGATCGAGCATCAGGCCGTGGCTTTCCGGTTGGCGGACATGGCAACCCAGGTCGCCGTCGCCCGGCAGATGGTGTTGCACGCTGCCGCCTTGCGCGATGCGGGGCAACCTGCGCTGGTGGAAGCGTCCATGGCCAAGCTCTTTGCCTCGGAAATGGCAGAGAAGGTGTGCTCACACGCCTTGCAGACCCTGGGCGGTTATGGCTATCTGAGCGACTTCCCGCTGGAGCGCATCTATCGCGACGTGCGGGTTTGCCAGATTTACGAAGGCACCAGCGATATTCAGCGCATGGTCATTGCGCGCAATCTTTGAAGGAGCAGACCACATGGCATTTGAAACCATCCTGTTGGACATTCATGGCAAGGTTGGCCTGATCACGCTCAATCGCCCGCAGGCGCTCAACGCCTTGAACGCGCAGATTGTCAGCGAACTGAACCAGGCCTTGGATCAGCTTGAACGCGACCCTGGCATTGGCTGCGTGGTGCTCACAGGTTCGGCGAAGGCGTTTGCCGCTGGCGCTGACATCAAGGAAATGGCTGAGCTCAAGTACCCGCAAATCTACGTGGACGACCTGTTCAGCGATGCCGACCGCATCGCCAACCGGCGCAAGCCGATCATTGCCGCCGTGTCGGGGTTTGCGCTGGGCGGTGGTTGTGAGCTGGCGATGATGTGCGACTTCATTTTGGCTGGCGATAATGCCAAGTTCGGTCAGCCTGAGATCAACCTTGGGGTGTTGCCGGGCATGGGGGGCACGCAGCGCTTGACCCGTGCGGTGGGCAAGGCCAAAGCCATGGAGTTGTGCCTGACCGGTCGCCTGATGGGTGCTGAGGAAGCGGAGCGCTCAGGGCTGGTGGCGCGTGTAGTGCCGCAGGACGAGCTGTTGCAGGAGGCGCTGAAAGTGGCCGCCACCATCGCTGCCAAGTCCATTCCGGTAAGCATGATGGTCAAGGAGAGCGTTAACCGCGCCTTCGAAGTCACCCTCAGCGAAGGTGTGCGGTTCGAGCGGCGGGTGTTTCATGCGGCGTTCTCTACCGAAGATCAGAAAGAGGGCATGGCCGCGTTCATTGACAAGCGTGAGGCGCAGTTCAAGGATCGTTGATGGGGGCGTTTTGCAGTGATTTGCCCGGTGGTTCAGGGATGAAGAAGCGTCGCGCTCAGGGTGATGCAGGTGCGATACTTTTGGTGTTCCTGTTTGTTGCTGCGCTTATGATGTTGGCGTCTCGGTATCCCAGCATGATCGAGCGCAGGGTTGAAGCGCGCAAAGCGCAGCAGCAGGCGGTGCAGCCTGCGCGGCGGGTTATCGAGACGACGGTTGAGATCATGTTGCCGGACGGGCGGCGTCTGCCGCAGCTAGAGTCGGAGGCATTGATCAAGTAGCCAAAGTGGCTTTTAATCCTTGCCGCTGCCGCTGCCGCTGCCGCTGCCGCTGCCGCTGCCGCTGCCGCTGCCGCTGCCGCTGCTCTTGCTCTTGCTTCTAAGCGCGCGGTCGTCCAGGCGCCGCAGATCGCGACTTCAGGAGGCCGAGCGCAGGGCTTGCGGAGGGAGGTGACAGGCATGGATGCCTGTC
>NZ_VEJQ01000036.1:0-34193 GCF_007680745.1 Pseudomonas sp. DE0010 | reverse complement strand
TCTGTACTGCTGCTGACAGTCAGAATCGGCTTTAGCGTCCCACCACCCCTTCAAGTTTAACCATACAAGCGGCCTTGTGCCGCGATGGGTCGCGCAGCGGCCCTAAGTGAACAGCATTACGGCTCAAGACGGGGTTTGTGGCAGGCGCGCTATTCAGGCTCCGGCGGTCAACTGTCCCGAGAAGACTTGTTGATCTGCTTGCCAGCCTGGGCTGCGACTTCCAAGGCCTGGCCGTCCCGCTGCTTGCCTTGGCGTGCCAGCCCCTCCAGTTGAGGAATAAGCATCCCTTCTGGCAAGTGGCGCCAGAAGCGGCCAGGCATGTGCAGGCGCAGGGCATTGGGGTTCAGGCGGGCGGGGTTGAAGGTGTGGCGGTAGTAGGTTCGCCACAATTCGGCGCCAGGGTCTTCTGCGTGCTGCGCCCATTGCCGCCAGAGCTCCGGGCATTGCCGTTGATAGTCGAAGCGGCGGCCGTCATAGCGGATGCCATCGCGTGGCGTCGCGATCAGCCACCGCAGCCGTCCCAGCCTGTCGGCAAAATGCGGGCTGGCGCTTTGCAGAATGTCGTGAGCAGGTTCGTGAAAAGCGACCAGGTCCAATTGCAAGTGATCGACCAACGCTTCAGGCAGCGGCACGAACCGCAAAAACGCATGCAGGTGATGGGCTTCGCGGCTGACTTGCTTGATGCGTCGATGCAGCTCGCTGCCCAGCCGATCACCGGCCAGCATCGCCGTGCGGTCGCCGTGGGCAACCCGCCACAGCACTTCGTACAACAGATTCCACCGCTGCTCGCCGTGATAGCGTGCCGCTTCCTCCAGTTGACCGAGCAAGGCCGCCGGCACCTTCGCTCGAAACGGGCCCGTACCGGCCGGCAGCGTGGTGGTCTCGGCCAGCATGTCGGTCATGGGCCCTTGGGACCAGGTGACTTGTGACGGATCGACGCCATGGCTCAGCAAGGCTCTGGCCTGATCCCGCCAGACGCCGAACAGGTCATCGCAATCGAGCGCTATCACCCCCAAAGTCCCATTTGGACCGGTGCCTGTGGTTCACGCAGGCGGGCACGCAGCAGGCTGCTGCGAAGGTCGGCCTGGGCAGGGCGATAATCACTGGTCACGATAAAAGGGCGCGCCTTGTCCAGCACACAACGCAGCTGGATCAGGTCGTCATAGCGGATACGCCGCTCACGGCGCAAGGCGACCAGGCGCTGCACGCTGCGTAGGCCTATGCCTGGAATACGAGCGAGCAGCGCGGGCTCTGCGCGGTTCACATCCAGCGGGAACACTTCGCGATTGGCCAGCGCCCATGCCAATTTGGGATCGATATCCAGCGCCAGGTTGCCGGTTTGTCCCAACAGCTCGCCGGCCTTGTACCCGTACCCGCGCAAAAGAAAATCGGCTTGGTACAGGCGGTGTTCACGCAGCAGAGGCGGGGCGGCCAGTGGCACGCTGCCAGGGCTGTCGGGGATGGGGCTGAAGGCTGAGTAGTAGACACGTTTGAGGCCGTACCCCTGGTACAGCGATTCGGCATTGCGCAGCAGTGTGCTGTCGTCAGTACTGTCAGCCCCGACGATGACCTGGGTACTTTGACCGGCAGGGGTGAAGCGCGGGGCGCGAGGCTCGTTGGCTACCGCTTGCTGCCCTTGATGAATCACGCCCATGGCTTGACGGATGGTCGATGCTTGCTTTTCCGGTGCCAGGCGCTTGAGGCTGTCGTCGGTGGGCAGTTCGATGTTGACGCTCAAGCGATCGGCCAGACGGCCTGCTTCTTCGATCAACAGCGGATCGGCGTCCGGAATGGTCTTGAGATGGATATAGCCACGGAAGTTATGTTCTTCGCGCAGCAACCGCGCGACCCTGATCAGTTGCTCCATGGTGTAGTCAGCCGAGCGGATGATGCCCGAGCTCAAAAACAGACCACTGATGCAGTTGCGCCGGTAGAAGTCCAGGGTCAGGCGCACCACCTCTTCAGGGCTGAACCGTGCACGGGGCACATTGCTCGAGCGTCGGTTGACGCAGTACTGGCAGTCGTACAGGCAAAAGTTGGTAAGCAGAATCTTCAGCAGAGACACGCAGCGACCATCTGGGGTGTAGCTGTGGCAAATGCCCATGCCGTTGGTAGCGCCCAAACCGTTGCCGCCACGCGAGCTGCGCTTTGGCGCACCACTGCTGGCGCAAGATGCATCGTACTTGGCGGCATCGGCAAGAATGCCCAGTTTGGCGATCAGTTGCATGACTCTTACCTGTCGTACTGAATATTCATACAGTATTGAGGGCTAAGGTCAATTGCAAGTTGCTGAACGCCGCCCGGCGATGTATCCGAGCAAATTCGTAGGTTATCCGATGAGTGGTTGATGGCGCGGGCAGCTACTGGGTTTCAGCGATCGTGAAAGACATGGTGGGTTGGTCGATAAAAGAAGAGGGCGCCTCGAAGGCGCCCTCTTGGGTGAATCAGGCTTCAGCGTCCCACGGACGGTCACCCTTTTCATCTTTCACCCGGGTTGGCAGGCCCATCACGTCCAGCGCCTTGAGGAACGGCTCGGCAGGCAGTTCCTCGACGTTGACCATGCGGTTGGCATCCCACTCGCCGCGAGCCACCAGCAAGGCAGCGGCGACCGGTGGTACGCCAGCGGTATAGGAAATGCCCTGGCTGTCCGTTTCGGCGTACGCCTGTTCGTGATCGGCCACGTTGTAGATGAACACTTCACGCGGTTGCCCGTCCTTGGTGCCCTTGACCAGGTCACCGATGCAGGTCTTGCCGGTGTAGCCAGGCGCCAGGGACGCTGGATCAGGCAGCACGGCCTTGACCACTTTCAGCGGTACCACTTCCAGGCCTTCTGCGGTCTTGACCGGCTGCTCGCTGAGCAGGCCCAGGTTTTTCAGGACCGTGAATACATTGATGTAGTGCTCGCCGAAACTCATCCAGAACCGGACGTTGGGTACGTTCAGGTTCTTGGAGATGGAGTGCACTTCATCGTGACCGGTGAGGTACAGGTTTTGCGAACCCACCACGGGCAGGTCATCGGTACGCTTGACTTCGAACATGGTGTTGCTGGTCCACTGGCTGTTCTGCCAGCTCCACACCTGCCCAGTGAACTCGCGGAAATTGATTTCCGGGTCGAAGTTGGTGGCAAAGTACTTGCCATGCGAACCTGCATTGACGTCGAGGATGTCGATCGAATCAATGCGGTCGAAATACTGCTGCTGCGCAAGCTTTGCGTAGCTATTGACCACACCCGGGTCGAAACCGACACCGAGAATGGCCGTGATGTTCTTGGCCTGGCACTCTTCGAGGTGTTTCCACTCGTAGTTTCCGTACCATGGCGGGGTTTCACAGATCTTGCCCGGCTCTTCGTGGATGGCAGTATCCAGGTAGGCAGCGCCGGTATCGATGCATGCACGCAGCACCGACATGTTCAGGAATGCAGAGCCGACATTGATCACGATTTGCGATTCGGTTTCGCGGATCAACGCCTTGGTCGCCTCGATATCGAGGGCATTGAGCGAAAAGGCCTGGATGTCGGCGGGTACCTTGAGGCTGCCCTTGGCCTTGACGCTGTCGATGATGGCCTGGCATTTGGAGATGTTCCGTGACGCGATGGCAATACGACCCAGTTCGTCGTTATGCTGCGCGCACTTGTGGGCCACCACCTTGGCGACACCTCCTGCACCAATGATAAGAACGTTCTTCTTCAATTTACCTGTTGCTCCTTACAGACGAGGCCTGTCTTACGACAGGCTGGAAACGTAGTCTTCGAAACCGAACTCGCGTACCACCTCGACGCTGCCGTCGAGTTGCTTGACCACGATGGATGGCATCTTCAAACCGTTGAACCAGTTTTTCTTGACCATGGTGTAACCCGCAGCATCCACGAAGGACAGGCGGTCGCCGATCGCCAGTGGGCGTTCGAACTGGTATTCACCGAAAATATCGCCGGCCAGGCACGATTTGCCGCATACCATGTAGGTGTGCTCACCGTCGTTGGGCGCCATCTTGGCATTGAGGCGGTAGATCAGCAGGTCGAGCATGTGCGCTTCGATCGAGCTGTCGACCACGGCCAGGTGCTTACCGTTGTACAGCGTGTCCAGCACAGTCACTTCCAGCGAAGCGCTCTGGGTGATCGCGGCTTCACCTGGCTCCAGGTAAACCTGTACGCCATAGGTTTGCGAGAACGCCTTCAGACGCGCGCAGAAATCGTCCAGCGCATAGCCTTCGCCGGTGAAATGGATGCCGCCGCCCAGGCTTACCCATTTCACTTTGTGCAGCAGGTGGCCGAAACGTTCCTCGATGCGGGTCAGCATCTGGTCGAACAAGGCGAAGTCGCCGTTCTCGCAGTTGTTGTGGAACATGAACCCCGATACCTGGTCGATCACGGTTTCGATCTTGGCAGGGTCCCATTCCCCTAGGCGGCTGAACGGGCGTGCCGGGTCGGCCAGCTGATAGTCCGAGCTGCTGACTTGGGGATTGACGCGCAGACCCCGGACCTTGCCTTCGGACTGCTCGGCAAAACGTTGCAGCTGGCCGATGGAGTTGAAGATGATCTTGTCGCAGTTCTCGAGCATCTCCTGGACCTCGTCGTCGGCCCACGCCACGCTGTAGGCGTGGGTTTCGCCGGCGAACTTCTGGCGGCCGAGCTTGAGCTCGTACAGCGAAGACGACGTGGTGCCGTCCATGTACTGCTGCATCAGGTCGAATACCGACCAAGTGGCGAAGCACTTGAGCGCCAGCAGCGCTTTTGCACCCGAGTGTTCGCGCACATAGGCGATCTTCTGCATGTTGCTCAGCAGCTTGGTCTTGTCGATGAGGTAGTACGGCGTATTGATCATTTAGAGGCCCTCGGCAAGGCCGGCCAAAAAAAGGACACGCATTGTGCCTTCACTCGCCGCAGATCGAAAGGGTGCAATTGCATTTCGTCCGGGCATCGTTGCCGTGACTGAATCTTTTCGTGTTCGGCGTGCTCAGTAGAACAACGCCAGATGACACGCTTAATCTTCCCACGCAGATTGCCAGGAGAAATCGATGAGCCATACCTTCAAGAAAGGTGACAAGGTGCACTGGAACTCAGAGGCCGGGGTCATACATGGCACCGTCGAGAAAGTGCATACCCAGGACGTCGAGTTCATGGGGCGTCAGCGCCATTGCTCAAAAGAGGAGCCACAGTACGAGGTCAAGAGCGACAAGACCGGACACATGGCCATGCACAAGGAGCAGGCATTGAAGAAGGGTTGAGAACATAGGTATTGCGTTAGTGCTCAGTTGCCCGTGTGTATCACGGGCTTTTTTATGAGCCGTGTCTCCACCTGCAGAGTGCAGCGGGGTTATGCAAGGAGCGGTTAATGGCCGCTCCCGGCGGGCTGGGTTCATGCCTCGAGCGCTGCCCGCCACGCCTGGATCTGCGCCAAGGTAGCCGTGGCGCCCCCGCACACGACCACCAGTACATTGCGGTAGCTTGCCAGCGCGCTGGCCTCATACCCCACCGCCAAGGCGGCGCCGCAGGCGGGCTCCACCAGCAGGCGGTGATCCAGCAAAAAGCGCTCGCACGCCTCCAGGGCCTGCCGGTCACTGACCAGCAGGCTTTGCACCGGGTGTTGCTGGGTACAGCGAAATGCGTGTTCGGCTACCTGTTTCGCGCCCAGGGTGGTGGCAATCGTATCCAACCGCTCCAAGGTCACCCGTTCGCCGGCTTCGATGGCGGCATGCAGGGAGGCTGCGCCATGGGTTTCCACGGCCAGGATAGGCACATCGGCCCAGCCATTGCGCTGTAGCCCCTGCACGACGCCGCTCAGCAAACCCCCGCCGCCCACCGAAAGCACAACCGCATCGGGCTTGATGCCGGCTTCGGCCACCTCATCGACCAGGCTGGCATGGCCTTCCCACAGCAGCGGGTCGTCGAACGGGTGAATGAACGCGGCATCGTCACCCTTCAGGCTCAGCGCCAACGCATTGGCCTCCTGCCAGGACTGCCCGTGGACGATGACCTCAGCGTGCTCAAGACGCAGCAATTCCTGGGCACGCGCGGTGGTGGTCTCGGGCACGACAACGGTCACGGGAACGCCGAGCTTGCGCCCGACATAGGCGACGGCAAGCCCGGCGTTGCCGCCTGACGAAGACACGAACCGTTTCGCGCCGCGAGCATGGTGGAACTCACAGGCGTGGGCGACGCCGCGCAGCTTGAAGGAGCCGCAGGGCTGCAATGCCTCGAGCTTGAGCCAGACAGTGCAATCGGCAGCCAGCGACAGTGGGCGTGATTCGATAAGCGGGGTACGGATGTGCAAGGTCACTGGGAGGCTCCGCGCAAATGTTCGAGGTAGTTGTAGACGGTATAGCGGGTCACGCCGAGGGCGTTGGCCGCTTTCTCGACGCCGCCCTTGACGATGAACAGCCCGCGTTCCTGCATCACGCGGACCGCTTCGATCTTGGCTTGCCGGGTCATGCGGCCTTGGCCGGTGTCATGTAGCGCCGCCTGGATGATCTCGCTCATCAGCGCTTCCATGTCGGCGGGCTCTGCCGCTGCGGGCGAGCTGCCCATGGGCGCGAAGCTTTGTAGAAAGCCCATGGCAGCGTCCAGGCCGGTGACATCGGTGTTGACGCAAAGGCTGGCGAAAGGGTGGCCAGCGCTGTCGCGAAATATCGCGGTAGCGCTGCGCAGCGTGCGGCCCTTGATGGCGGTCGGATAGTCGGGCAGCACAACGGGCCCACAGCCTTGCTGATCGGCCGCGGCCTTCATCAAGGCTTGCAGGCCCTGATCCTGCTCCGGCACAGCCAGTATAGGACTGCCCACCTGCCGGCCAGAAAGGTGCCCATTGACGATGGCCACGACGGACCGCTCGGGCTGGTCCAAGTCGTGAAGCAGAATTTCGGTGTTGTAGGTGACGACGCTGCCCAAGGCCTCGATAGAGGCTTTGAGCACGCTCAAGGTCAAGCGGCGTTCATCTTCGGGCAACAGGGCCATGCGAGCTCTTTAAATCAACATTTTGTGTATATTTACACATAATGTTGATTTGCGCGAGTCGCCTGGCGATCACCTGTGCTTTCAGCCCAAAGCTGGGGTGCGTGGTGGAATGATCCGTCGTGAACCCGTGGCTTCGAACGCTGTGGCATAGCTCAACAGTGCATTGTCACTGTAAGCCCGCCCCGCGAAGGTCAGGCCTACCGGCATACCAATGTCGCTCATCACGCCCATGGGCACGGTGACTGTGGGCACGCCCAGGTGGCGTATGGCCAAGTTGCCGTTGGCCACCCACACGCCATTGCTCCAGGCGATGTCGGCCGAGGCCGGGTTCACATCAGCATCGGCAGGCCCTACATCGGCCACGGTAGGGAACAGCACGGCATCCAGCCCAAGGGTTTGCATCCAGTCTTCCAGGTCGATCTTACGGGTCTGTTCAAGGCCACGCAGGCCGTCAGGCAGGGTCTCGATCTGATCCCACGTCTTCAGGCCGCGCTTGGCCATGGTGACGTACTCGTCCATGCCAGCGGCCAGATCATCCTCACGGTTGGGCAGGGTGCCAGGGTCGTGTGGGAAGATTTGCGGGCCGTCCACATCCGCCAGCCGGTTCAGACTCGGGTCGTCGTTGGCACGCAGGAAATCGTCGAACGCCCAGCCGGAGAGTTCCCACAGCTCATCGTGCAAGAATGCCTTGCTGACGATGCCACGGTTGTAGACGGTGGGGGCGCCGGGGCGGTCGCCTTCGCAGTTGGAGACCAGCGGGAAGTCGACTTCCACAACCTGCGCACCGGCGCTCTCCAGGGCTTGGCGAGCTTGCTGCCAGAGCGTCATGACGCTTGCCCGCGTCTGGATACGCTGGCCAGTGGGGCCGCCGATACCCGGCTTTTCCGACGTGCCCGCGTGCTCATCGGCGTTGATGTACATGCGCGGTACGCCAAACTTTTTGCCTTGCAGGGCGACGGTGCCCGCTGCCAAGTCGAGGTAGCTGGCTGGACGTACTTGTGAGGGCTTGGGGATCGACACCCAAGGCTGCAGCCGCCACAGGTCACCGCGGGTATCAGGGTCATCGGCCACGACCACGTCGAGAATTTCCAGCAGGTCATGCATGGTGCGGGCGAATGGCACGACCACATCCATCGTCGGCGTGAGGGGCCAGTTACCCCTTACCGAAATGACCCCGCGTGAGGGGGTGTAGGCGCACAGGCCATTGTTCGACGCAGGGCCGCGGCCGCTGGACCAGGTTTCCTCGGCCAGGCCGAAGGCGTTGAAGCTCGCAGCTGTCGCGGTACCGGCACCGTTGGAAGAGCCTGAAGCGAAGGGCGCGGTCAGGTATGCCGCATTGTAGGGGCTCTCGGCGCGGCCATAGACGCCGCGCTGCATGCCACCGTTGGCCATGGGCGGCATGTTGGTCTTGCCCAGGCAGATGGCCCCGGCCCCGCGCAGCCGTTCGATGGTGAAGGCGTCGCGTTGGGCTACCAGATGCTTAAAGGCCGGGCTGCCGGACGCTGCGGTCAGGCCTTTTACCAGGTAGCTGTCCTTGGCGGTGTAGGGTATGCCGTCCAATGGCCCGAGCACCTCTCCACGGGCCCGGCGGGCGTCGGAGGCCTCGGCCTCGGCCAGTGCATCAGGATTGCGGACTACCACGGCATTGAGCGCGGTGTCGGTGTCGGCGCCATCATAGGCGTCTATGCGGGCCAGGTAGGCCTTGACCAGTTCGACCGCCGTCGTGCGGCCCGACTCGAGCGCGCTGCGCAGCTGGGCGATGGAAACCTCGGTTACCTCGATCATGCGTTCACCAGAAAATGCAGGTTGGGCTAATGCGGTAATGCTGTTCATCCAGGATCGTTGGGGCCGCTGCGCGGCCCATCGCGGCACAAGACCGCTCCTACACTGACCGCGTGACACCTGAGTTCATAGGCTCACAGAACATTGTAGGAGCGGCCTCGTGCCGCGATGGGCCGCGCAGCGGCCCTAGAGGTGAACGGCATCAGGCTAATGCGGGGAGTGTACAAGAAGGTTAAAGCGTACGCAGGTGTGCGCACGGGCAAACGGGTGCATGCATGGGGGCATTGAGCGATGACGCTTCGTTGACGCCTGGGCGGCCCCGCAAGCAGGGCCACCCGAGGATCAGCGGGCCGTTGAGTCCAGGTCCGCTGCCGAATGCCGCTCCGGTACCTGGCTGGATTCATCTCCCCAGGTCCGGTTGACCCGCGTGCCCCGCTGAACGGCGGGCCGTGCAGCGATCGCCTGGGCCCAGCGCTGAACGTTGGGGTATTCGTGAACCGCGAGAAACTCAGCAGCGTTGTAGAGGTTGCCCAGCACCAGCTGGCCGTACCATGACCACACGGCTATGTCGGCGATGCTGTAATGGCCGCCGGCAAGGTAGGTGGTCTCGCTCAAACGGCGGTCGAGCACGTCCAGCTGGCGCTTGGCTTCCATGGTGAAGCGATTGATCGCGTACTCGATCTTTTCAGGCGCATAGACGTAGAAGTGCCCGAACCCACCACCCAAGTACGGCGCCGCGCCCATTTGCCAGAACAGCCAGTTCAGTGCTTCGGTGCGCTCGGCGGCCGTTTGCGGGAGCAGGGCATCGAACTTCTCGGCCAGGTACAGCAGGATGGCGCCTGATTCGAATACCCGCACCGGCGGCTCGACGCTGCGGTCAAGCAATGCGGGGATCTTGGAGTTGGGGTTGACCTGTACGAAGCCGCTGGAGAACTGGTCACCCTCGCCAATCCTGATCAGCCAGGCATCGTATTCAGCGCCGGCATGGCCAAGTTCCAGCAGCTCTTCCAGGGCGATGGTGACCTTGACGCCATTGGGTGTCGCCAGCGAATAAAGCTGCAGCGGTTGCTCGCCCACTGGCAGGTCCTTGTCATGGGTAGGCCCGGCGACCGGCCGGTTGATACTGGCGAAGTGGCCCCCCGAGGCCGCTTCGTTGCGCCATACCTTCGGGGGTTGGTAAGCGGGTGTGCTCATGCTCGGCTCTCCACGATTGCGAATGATCGACGACGTCTGATTGACCTGCCTATATGCCACGGGTTCGATGACGCGCACAAACACAAAACGGATCTGCCATGGCGCAGCCGATGTTTCATCGGTTTTTCATTTTTGACGGGAGGGCAGCGATTAAGCTCAAGCTATCCAGTGGCAGATGCGCAGAGCCCCCATGATCCTTTCTCGTTGCTTGCTGGCACTGGCCCTCGTCGTTGGCCCGATGGGTGCCGCTGATGCTGCGCCCTGGGTGGCAGGGCTGCATCACATGACCCTGACCGACCCGGTAGACAACCGCCCGATGCAAGCCTTGGCGTTCTATCCCGCCAAGGGGCATGCCCGCGCCAGCCACATCGACGGTTACGCGCTGGAGGTGGCTGAAGAGGCGCCTGTGGCCCAAGGGCGTTTCCCGTTGCTCGTGCTCTCGCATGGCAACACTGGTAGCCCACTGGCCTTGCACTATTTGGCAACCTCACTGGCCAAGCAAGGGTATGTAGTGGTGGCCGTGGTCCACCCAGGCGACAATGCCCGCGACCCCAGCCGGCTGGGCACCCTGAGCAATCTGTACGGTCGGCCGCTGCAAGTCAGCGCCGCTATCACCGCAGCGCGCAGCGATGCACTGCTTGGGCCTCGGCTCAATGGCGGGAAAGTCGGATTGATTGGCTATTCGGCTGGCGGCGAAACCGCCTTGATCCTGGCCGGTGCGCGCCCTGACCTTGATCGCCTGCGTGCGTATTGCCTCGAGCGACCGGATGATCACGATGCCTGCAAAACCCACGGTGTATTGATTGCCGACCGCAGCGAACTGTCGCCACAGGCAGACTCACGGGTCGGCGCAGTGATGCTGATGGCGCCACTGAGCCTGCTGTTCGGACGCCACGCCCTGGTCGATGTGCACCTGCCGGTGCTCATCTACAGCGGCGACAAGGACCAGCTCGTGGCGGTGGATCGCAACGCCCAGGCCCTGGCTCGCAAGTTACCCCTCACACCTGACTACCGCCTGCTGGCAGGCGCCGGTCATTTCGTGTTCATGGCGCATTGCGACGCCGAGCAGGCCCTGCGCATGCCGGCGCTGTGCAAGGATGCCGAGGGTGTGGACCGCCGGCACATCCATCGTTCGCTGCAACGCGAGACGGCTGCGTTCTTCGAGCAGACGCTCGATGCCCCGCAGCCTCAGAGGCGTTCAGCGATTACGCTGAATCAAGCCACCACGCCCTGACTGCGCAGGTATTCGTCGTAGGTGCCGCTGAAGTCCACCACGCCATCAGCTGACAGCTCGATGATGCGGGTCGCAAGCGAGGAGACGAATTCACGGTCGTGGCTGACGAAGAGCAGGGTACCTGGATAGTTTTCCAGTGCCAGGTTCAACGCTTCGATCGATTCCATGTCCAGGTGGTTGGTCGGTTCGTCCATGACCAACACGTTGGGCTTTTGCAGAATCAGCTTGCCGAACAGCATGCGGCCCTGTTCGCCACCGGAGATGACCTTGACCGACTTGAGGATTTCATCGTTGGAGAACAGCATGCGCCCCAGCGTGCCGCGGATCACCTGCTCACCCGATGTCCACTGGCCCATCCAGTCGAACAGGGTCATGTCGTCTTCGAAATCATGGGCGTGGTCCTGGGCGTAGTAGCCCACTTCCGCGCTGTCGGTCCATTTGACTTCGCCCTTGTCCGGGGTCATCTCACCCACGAGCGTACGCAGCAAGGTGGTCTTGCCGATGCCGTTGGGCCCGATGATCGCGACGCGCTCTCCGGCTTCGACGGTGAAGCCGAGGTCCTTGAACAGCACCTTGTCGTCGAAGGCCTTGGCCATTTTTTCGACCGTCACAGCCTGGCGGTGCAGTTTCTTGGTCTGCTCGAAGCGGATGAACGGGCTGACCCGGCTCGACGGCTTGACCTCGGCCAGCTGGATCTTGTCGATCTGCTTGGCCCGCGAGGTGGCTTGCTTGGCCTTGGAGGCGTTGGCCGAAAAGCGGCTGACGAAGGTTTGCAGTTCGGCGATCTGGGCTTTCTTCTTGGCGTTGTCCGACAGCAACTGCTCGCGGGCCTGGGTGGCGGCGGTCATGTACTCGTCGTAGTTGCCGGGGAACAGGCGCAGCTCACCGTAGTCCAGGTCAGCCATGTGGGTGCACACGCTGTTGAGGAAGTGGCGGTCGTGGGAAATGATCACCATGGTGCTGTTACGCGCGGTGAGCACGGTTTCCAACCAGCGAATGGTGTTGATGTCCAGGTGGTTGGTCGGCTCGTCGAGCAGCAGTACGTCCGGGTCGGAGAACAACGCCTGGGCCAGTAGCACGCGCAGTTTCCAGCCTGGCGCCACTTCGCTCATGGGGCCGAAATGCTGCTCCAGGGGGATACCCAGGCCCAGCAGCAATTCGCCTGCGCGCGACTCGGCGGTATAGCCATCCATTTCGGCGAACTCGGTTTCCAGCTCGGCGACAGCCATGCCGTCTTCTTCGGACATTTCAGGCAGCGAATAGATACGGTCACGCTCGGCCTTGACCTTCCAGAGATGGCCGTGGCCCATGATCACGGTATCGATCACGGTGAATTCTTCGTAGGCGAACTGGTCCTGGCGCAGCTTGCCCAGGCGCGTGTTCGGCTCGAGCATCACTTGGCCGCCAGAAGGCTCCAGGTCGCCGCCCAGGATCTTCATGAAGGTCGACTTGCCGCAGCCATTGGCACCGATCAGGCCATAGCGGTTGCCGTTGTTGAATTTGACCGAAACGTTTTCGAACAGCGGCTTGGAGCCGAATTGCATGGTGATGTTTGCTGTGGAGATCAAGTGCTTGTCCTGCGGGGGTTCCAGAGGTGTATTTAGCCCGTAGTGTCACGGTTGGACCACGCATGGGCCAATCTGACGCGGGGCGGCAGCTTCTCCAGCTCCCTCCAGTCCGAGGAGGAGCTGATCCATTTCGCGTAGGTCGAGAGCAACATCTCAACGCTATGGCCGAGCTGGTTTGCAATGAACGTAGGGTTCATCCCAGGCATCAAGCACATGGTTGCGTAGGTGTGGCGGGTGTCGTACTGCCGGCGGTCACGGATGTTCAGCGCCTTGGGCGCTGATTTGAAGTGGCGGATTGTAACACTTGCCTCGTCGATCCACAGCCCACCTTTGTTCGGCTGGAATATCAAAGGGTCTTGCTGGTGCGTCAATCTGGATGTCATGCAGCGAAGTGCCGCCGCTGACGGCGGCCGCCCAGGCGCCGTGTGGAATCTCATGAAGTCGGAAAAGCTGCCGAGCTGCAAAACAGCGGCATGCTGCATTACCTAACGTAAGCGCACATAATGCAGCACACAGGACGCACGACGGGGTGCGGCTCGAGGCACGGAAGGACGACCAATGACCGAGAAGGAGGAGCTGGAGCTTGAGAAGCTTCAGGCTGAGATTCACAAGCTCACTGCCGAGGCGCGAAAATTGATCGCCGAGGCCAACAAAATGAAGCGCGAAACGCTGTTTTACCCATTTGTCGCGGTGGGAGGGCTGGTCACCGTCATCGTTACCGCTGCTGCCTTCATTCAAAAGCTCTAGCCTGGCCACTGAGAAAACAGGCTTGCGCCGAGCGGTCTTGAGCTTTAGGCCGATTCGGTCGACACTAGCGCCATAGGGTCTTGCGACAGGCGTGACCTGGCATCCCAAGCGAGGACGACCATGAGCCATGATCAAGTTATCAAGCAGATGAAAGAGAACCTGGCACAGCTGGGCAGCGAGGTCCGCGAGGGCACGCAACACCAAGCGCGCAGCATCTTTCTGTCGGCTGCTGCGGGCGCAGTGTTCGCCCTGGCGACGAGCTGGGTAGCGTTCAAGCTCTTTTCCTGATCATTTGGGGCCGCCACCGGCAGCCCCCGATAGCCTGCTCAATTTCTTGAGACCAATCCAGGCTTGCCTGGATTTCCACGTTTTGCTTTGCGAAACCGACTAGAGCCGCTCCGATATCTCTATCAAGTTGAGGTCCGGGTCGCGCACATAAATGGATCGGATAGGTCCTGTGGCGCCGGTACGTTGAACGGGGCCTTCAATGATTGGCCACTGCTGTGCTTTCAAATGGGCCACGACTTCCTCAAGGCTGATCGAGGCGATGAAGCACAGGTCCAGTGCGCCTGGTACCGGCAAGTGAGCTTTGGGTTCGAATTCGTGGCCGCGCACGTGCACGTTGATCTTTTGCTCACCGAAGCGCATAGCCAAGCGCCCAGCACCGAAGTTTTCCAGCTTCATGCCCATGATGCGGGTGTAGAAATCCTTGCATGCCTCAATATCGATGGTTGTCAAAACGAGGTGATCAAGATGGTCGATCATTTCTCTGCCTCCCTAGGTGAGCAGTTGGGGTCCGATGAGCTTTTCGTCCTGACCATCGAGCGAAACAGAGCGCTCCTCGGTTGCAGTGCTAGCCAGGCAAGCTCAGGTGCAGCAAGGGGAAGGGGCGTCCCTCGCCATCCAGAGGGGAACGGCCTGTTTGGATAAAGCCATAATGCAGATAGAACCCAACCGCTTCTGGATTCTGCTCATTCACATCAACGCTCATTTGACCGCGCGAACTGCGGGCATGATCCAATAGCGCGCGGCCGATGCCTTCACCTCGCCGATCGGGTTCGATAAACAGCATTTCTACGTGGCTTTCGTTAAGCCCGATGAACCCAAGCGGACCGTCCTTGAGGTCTTGCGCGATCCATAATTCGACAGCCGGCAGGTAGACATCGCGCAGTTGAACAAGCAATGCCTCAATATCGGCTTGCTGCAGGAAATGGTGGGTAGCGCGAACAGCGCGCAGCCAAATGTCCAACAGTAGCGGATGGTCGGCATTGGTAGCCTGGCGAATGATCATGGCATCATCCTTAACAGGTAATAGTTGTAAAAGGGGCGCGGTAGGGGTGATGGGAAGCCTACGCGCTATCAGTATCGTGGCCGAGCGTGCAGTGCCTTGAGCGCGGATTTGACGCGGCCGATTGTAATGCATGGCTCATCAACTTTATTAGACCTGACATGACCTGATGAAAAACTATCAATGCCTACTTATGGCCACTGTCATGCTTTCAAGCTGTACCGCGCAACCTGCACGGCCAGTGATGGAGGAGGCTCAGTACAAGGGCTTTGCGCTGTCATCCATTACCGGGGAGCAATGCGCGATCACCGGAATGCTGGATGTCGACCTGGCTGCTGCCAATAGTGTGATGCTTCAAGAGCGCGCTGCAGCATTTCAGTATGACTCCGCAAGGATGGAGATTGAGCGCCGGCAAGCGGCTATCGACATCAAGCATGGGGATGGCGTATCGGAGCCTGCCTGTAACGCGCTCGCTTATGAGGTCTTGAGAACACTGGCGGTGCGTAGGATCGAAGATCAGACAGCGCTGCAGCACAGGCGGATGGCCTTGCAGGAAATGAAGCAGGCGGGCGGTGCTGTTCCCTGACCTGCCTATAAACGGGACACGCATGCAGAAGCGTTTTCAGAGATGGTTTACACCAGTACGCAAGCGATGGGCTGGGGCAGCATTGATCGTCATCGCGTTGGTCGCAATGGCAACGAATCCCGCAAGCAGGTGGCCTTGGGTGCTGGCGACAGGTGTGATTTGGCTGATCGCGACCTGGTTACCCAGAAGGTGACGGGTCGTTAGTCGCAACTGCTGGAGCTCGATCCGCTGTCGGTAGAATGGCTGTCACTCGATAGGTCGCTGTTGCTGACGTGATGGCCGTCATGGTGTCGCCCCGAACAGGTAATGGGCGCTGGCTCGTCGTTGTTCGTGAACGCAACGGAGCAGGCATGGCTGATCTGGCTGGAATCGGTTGAACGGTTGAGCCCAGCCTGCCCTGACTTATTTTTGCGCTTGAACAAGCGGGTGAAGACAGTAGCCATGACTAGTCCTTTTCAAAAAGCCTGTTGAGAAGTCCCTCTTGATGCACATTGTCGTAGCACCCAGGCTGGTTGGGTGGTGTGGCGTCGCAGGGGATGTTTCGCTGATCCCAGCGACTGCCATAGGGGCTGTTGAAATAATGATTGCATCCCGAAAGCAGGATCGCCACCAGCCCGATCAGCATTCTTTTACTCATATTGCGACCTCCCTGATCGCGTGTTTGCGTTGGGACAACATTGCTATCGTATTGTGCACACCGAATTTGCCCAAGTGCGGCTGTTCATGGTGATGCCGTTTTGAGCCGCTGATCAGGCGCTCGACTTGAGGCTGGTTGGTCACCTGGACGCGATCACGCCAGCCTTGAGCAGCGTCTCAATGATGAACGGTGCTTTCTTTTCGAGATACTCTGCCATGCCGTTGACATTGCTGGCTTCTAACTGGAGCTTTAGCGACTGGTACTGTTGGCGCAGTGCAGGATCTTGCCGGAGCAGGTCTCGGAATCCCAGCATCCGTGCGATTGAAACATGACCCTGTCGGCAAACATGAAGCTTGTGCGTACGGACGCCTTGCACATCACGTCGGTAGAAATGATGATCAGGCGTTAGATCACTCCCACGTCTGTATCCCAGATCGATAAGTACGCGATCCCGTGCAGAGGCGCAATGGTGATTGTGAACCTCAACTAGTACATCGATCTCGGGTTTCGCAGCGAGCCCAGGTACCGCAGTGCTACCCACGTGATGGATGGCAATCAGGTCCTCGCCAAACGCTGAAGCGATGGACGGTTTGTCTGCTTTGAAGCGAGCCGGCCACAGAGAGTCGTAGGGCATGATGTGGCTTGTCAGTGCCATTTCCTTTCCTTAGGAGAGTTTGATACCTGAGCAAGTGATCGTATGGCCGTTGTGGCTGACTCACTCAACCAATCGAAGCCACGGCCACCGCGCCTGGTAACTAGCGGCTTTTTGCCGGAATAAATCGGGCCGGGGATTGAGCTCATTGATACTGAGTCTGTCGTCCTCCAAGTCCTCTAAGCCGTAGGTGCTGTAAAGCCTGCAGGTGTGGGTTTCGAGGCCGAGGCAAGTTGAGCGTATCAAATAGCGATCTATTCCGTCCGTCACCCGTTCCAATGGAGGGTAAGTGCCTCCGAACTTCTGCTCGTACCACAGGTGCACACGGGCCTGGTTCCGGATCTCGACGTTGACGCCCAAGTGCGCAGAGGCCTCCTGTACCTGCTGAATGACCTGGTCTTCTGCATCCCAGGACAGGTCGGGGTCGTAGTAGGCGATGTCATAATCCTTGATACCCCATTCGGCAGGGCGTGCGCAACGGTGGTTCCAGTACGTCTGAAATAAAGCACCTGCTACCAATAAGGTGCGTGGAATATCAAGACTCGGAAGAATTTCGAGTAAGGCTCTGTTTATCCGGTTCTCGAGAATGATCTGCACTAGGCCTTCGTCGTTGAGTCTACCCACGCGTGAGGTCCTTGCTAGCGTTCGGGAGCGTTAGCATACCTGACGGTTCGCCGGTAGGCGTGTGACTGAGGCCGTTGCTCGACCGAGTCTTAGCCGTGCTAGCCATTGACCCGCACAGCCAACAAAGCCCGTTCCTTGCTCAGCGGCTTGAGCAGGCCTTGCTGGTCTCCAATTTTCATGAACAGATAATGGTCTCCACGCTCGCCACGGAGGATGCGATAGACCTGGGCGGTTCTGTCCGTACTGGGCGAGGTCAATTTGTCGAGCAGCAATGTGTACCTAGTGACCCCCAAGGTGCTCAAGGCATCTGCAAGTTCGGTATCGATCTTCGCTCGCCATTTCTTCATGACATGCCGGTGCGCCATGACCGTCAGGCTAATCGCCAACAGTGGCATCACCGCGGCTGCGAAGAAGGTAACCAGCGTGTTCATGATTTATGCTCGCGGCAGATGTGCAGTGTGTCCAGGCATCGCCAATGGCTCCCTGTCGGCATAGTCCTGCATTATGGCACTGACGTTTTCCGCTCGTCTGATCAATAAGGCTCGATGCCATATTTTGCTAGTAGCCCAAGCGGCGGGCAGCTAATGTCCCTCGTAGTGGCCATTAGACTAAAGTATTAGGAGGCGCGATGCGGATGCGCGGCAGTGTGTTCTGGTCCTGGGCTGACCCTACGTTGCACCACCGCGCGCACGAAGAGACGTTGATCGACAGAACGTCGATCAACGTTCAGGTTCGCTTGTCACGAAAAGGCCGGGTTCAATTGTTCATCGGTGTCTATGCCCCAGGCGGCATGCCTGTCTATGAGGAGGCGTTCGATGACCGCCCAAAGGAGTCCATGTCCCGGGCATTGGCCTGGGGCGTCATGAAGGCCCGTGAAGTGGCTTCGTGCAATTCCCTGGGTGTCCCGAAGCGTGATCATGGAACGTGATGGCTGCCGATACGTCTGAACTGCCGGGCGCGACCAATGCCTAACGCATGACACGTTGAGGAGCTTGAGCATGACTGATCAGCCGCATGAACCCAAGAAAGATGAGGTACCGGCTCACGCCACCGAGGAGGAAAAAGCGCGCCTCAAGGACAAGAACAAAGATGGGATACCGCCCGGCGTTGCCTGATAGTGCTCACTGGGCGTGAACTTCTGAATGCCATCGCTTATCTGACTTACGCGCCGGAGCGCCCGGCAGTGGACAGTCGTCTTTCAAGCGGATAGTTGCGTATGTTTTCAGAGGACTTCTACGGTATCTACCTCGTTGTGGAAGCGGTGGTGGCTTTCGTTGTATTGGCGATCGCCGCTCATTGGAGTCAGGGTACCTGATGGAGCGAGGCGGCACGGGTCACCCCGTGCCGCGTGCCGCTGCATCTTTGGTGATTGATCGCAGCCAATCACCGACTCAGCCCCGTATCACCTCCAGCCGTGCTCGGCCTGCTTCGGTAATCGCGTTTTCGCCTTCGTCACTGATGCGGTACCGCCCCGAAGGCATCTTGTGAATCGAGAATCGCACCAGTCCGCTGCGGGCAAGCGCTTGCCCGGCTTCATAACTCATTGCACTTTCAAGATCGAATACCTTGATTTCACCAATCTTGAAACGTGAAAACGCGATGAGTGCTGAATCAATGACGTCTTGACTGACGGAATGAACGTGTTCCATTTGACTTCCCAGTTCGTGAGTGGCCCGGTCCGTGGGCAATAACAACGGACCTTGGCAGTTCGTCGAAAGGCGAACGCTACTACGCGCGGTACGAAACGTGTACTGGGTTTGCATCCACGCTGGATGCAAACCCAGCGACAGTGACTGGCCTCCGGGGAGTAACCGATGCCTTTCCTGAAGATGGCCAGCTGAGCGCTGGCGTAGCAGGCCAAACGCGTATAGGCCTGATGGGCGCTTTGCTTTTGACGAACCCAACCGCAATACTTCGCTTATTCAATCGGAGGAATGTGCGTGGAAACAAGAAGTGCTGTAGCTGAAATGTTCATTGGTATCCCAACACATTTCTGGATATTGCCCGTAGCAGGGCTGATCGCGTACTACGGCGTCAAGTGGTCAGCCAAGCCTTCACCACGCGCGCAATGGATCAGAGGGGCAACCTACTTGCTGCTAATCGCCTTGGCCCTGATCCCGAATGCATTCTACGCGCTCATGCCGCCTACCCCTGGCCCTGAGCAGCTCATCGATAACCACCCAATGCCCAATTATGCCGGCCGCTTGTACTTGGACCTGTTCTACGTGTTCAGCGGGTGGGCTTTGAGCAAGGTGGTCAAGCTCAGGTTTCGTTGAGGCGATCTTCAATGCCTTGGGATCAAACACAATGCGTTATTTGTTAGGCACCGTAGGGCAAAGCGAGCTCTGCATCTTGGTTGCTACCTCACGCAGGGCCTCGGTTACCTGTGCAAGGGCTTCAATGTGTGCGTCCACGTCGATCTGATCAGGATGGGCACCCCGCGCCTGTATGAAGCGCGCATGGCCATTGAGGGCTTTGCCAAGCGCTTCTAGATGATCTGCGGTTTTGACCAAGTCCGATTTGATGCAATCGAGTGATTCCATGAACACGTTGACTCGCTGAAAGATGCGTCAACGTTAGCATGTCCACGTCCGCTGCGCCTTGCGATGCTTGCGGCAACGGCGCAGGGCGATAAAGCGCCTGGACGCACTCTGTTTCTCCACCTAGCCGCGCCCCCTATCAGGACGGTGCCTGGTCTTCGGATTGCACCATCAGCACCGATCCTTGAGCGTCCGTGCCCAGTAAGGCAGGGCCACCATCAGCACGGGCTTCTGCAAGCGCTGTATCAGGGGAGCGAAAGATCTGCTGACGCTGTTCGGGGCTCACAAGGGTCACCAGCTTATTGTTCTGGTAAAACAACCGCGTTTGTTTGGACGGCTCGTTCATGGGTTCGGCATCCTTAAGTAAGGCGTTCTTGTGCCGGGATTGGCCTGATGACATTGCCAGTCTCTACCTGCCCATGCTACTGGCAGAACTGTCAGGCGACAGCGTGCGCAGCGCCGGCTACTCTATCAATCGTTCCGGATTGAAGAAAAAAGATGCGATCAGAACCGCAGCGATAACCCCGGTGGCGTCAGCCAAGAACAACGACAGTGAGTGACTGTTGCCCACTGATGCGCCCAGTCCTGTAGCAAAATTCACCCCGTGCGGGAATGCAGCGACCATCAGTAGAACACTGGCCAGCAGACAAGCGAGCAGCTTCATGTAAAGCCTGCCGAACGCCAGTCCATAGGTCCAAAAGACCAGGATGCACACCATGGCCAGACCAGTGGAGGTCGCAAACTGTGCAAGCACTTCAAGCCACCACCCCATGTAGGACTCCAACGAATAGCCAAATTAGATCAGCCAAGCAGTGCCACATCACCGTGGCCGTGCATGATTGCTCATCAGAAACAACACAGGCTGCATTCGTTCCGCAGGTAGTTCAATAAAGGGCAACCGCGATGTTTCCAGCATTCGACGATGGTCCATTCCTCGTTCCTGCTCTGCTTGCTAAAATGCCCGCGACTGATCGAGGCCAAATAAATGCCTAACTACCTTTATGTCGTACCGGCGCTGTGCCTAGCACTTGTGGGCTGCGCCTCGCCAGGCAAGCCCACTGCCAGCAAACTCACATCCAAAACGCCCCAGCAATATGCAGCCTGCGTCATGCCGCAATGGCGAGCACTGGCACCCAATTCAACGCAGAAATCCATACCCCATGGCGTACGCATGACAGCGCCAAGTGCGGTGACGACCGATGATGTGTTGGAGGTGGTCGAGTCGGGCGAGGGTAGCCGTGCAACGTTCTACAAAGGCAGCTTTCTGTCAGGCGACAAGCTGAGGGTGGCGGCACGCGAATGCCTTGATTGACACATGCAGTGGGCGGGTTTGCCTACGGAGGTGATTGCAGGAAAAAGGGCGGTCCTTCGCCTATCGAACAGTGTGGTGATTTCGCTCGCCGTTCATTGGAGCAGTGCAGGCTTGCGTGCGGTTTTGCGGCGTACTACATTGCATACCCAGCGCTTGCCGCACCGGTAAGGCGCGCGGATGAACGTCAGGTCAGCGATCAACCTGGCCCCTTGTGCCTTCAGGGCTTGTGCGAGTTGTGCGAGCGTCTCAGCTTCGATAGTCATGATTCACCTCGTCAGTTTCTTGCAGCGTTCACAAGTGTTGACCGGTGCTGATTCGCAGTAATTCAGTTCCATTACGGTTAGTCGCTTTGTCATAAGCACCCCGTCGCAAGCTGCCCTTTTAATCCCGAGTCGCGATATGCCCAGCTTGTACACCCTCATGCCATCGCCAGTGGGCACGCTGACCCTCGTCTCTCAGGATCAAAGGCTGATCGCCGTGCTGTGGGAGCAGGAACGAGAGAACAGGGTACGCCTTGGCCCGCTGCAGCGTGACGACCGCTGCCCTGTTCTGATCGAAACCGCACATCAACTGAGCGAATACTTTGCCGGTAAACGTCAACGTTTCGATCTGGCCTTAACATTCACTGGAACGGCGTTCCAGCGTCAGGTGTGGGACGCGCTGCTGAGCATCCCCTTCGGTGAAACCCGCACGTACGGTCAGATCGCCCAGCAAATCGGCAACCCCAGTGCCGTGCGGGCGGTGGGGGCTGCCAATGGGCGCAATCCGATTTCGATCATCGCACCCTGTCATCGCGTCATAGGGGCTAGCGGCGGGCTTACCGGCTTTGCCGGTGGGCTGGCAGCCAAGCAGTTGCTACTGGCCCTCGAAGGCCGGCAAACGTTGCCATTGGATTTGCAGCTTCAGCCTAGCCAGTAGACGCCGGCGCACGACGTCGCCGTCAGGACCGTACCTACCATGAGCGAGTACTCCCAGCGCACCCGGCGCAACCGTTGCTCAACGGCGCGCAGGTATTGACCTGGGGTCGGGGCATCGGTGCGATGGCGCATACCCTCGGCGATGTCAGCCACATGGCCATCGAGTAGCAATCCGACCACGTAGTAGCTTAGCCCGTAGCTCGCCAGGGCCATTACCAAGTAGATCACGCTGGCGCATCCAGCGGCATGATGCTGGCAGTGCCAGCCTCGGTGTCCAGTAGCAGCATGCCTTCGCTGTGAGGGTCCAGGCAACCCAGCAGGCGGCCCTCACTGTCCCATGCCGCAGAACCACCGGCCGCCACAAAATGGTCAGCAGGTCCAACGCAGTTGGCCATCAGCACGATCAAGCCCAGTTCTCGAGCCACCTGCGGATAATGCGCGTGTCCTTGCCCTACGCCTTTTGCCGTCTTGGCCACACTGACCAGATAGATGTCTGCCCCTCGTTCTTTGGCCGATGCAGCGTGGGCCATGAACATGGATTCATAGCAGATGGCCGGCGCGATTCGGTGCTGCGCCGCCTGGATCAGCGAAGTGCTCGCCCCAGCGTTGAAGTAGGGCAGCTCATCTTCGTGCAGGCGCTGTTTCGCATAGGCTTGGCGCGGGGCGCTTGGGGTAAAGATCGGCATGCCGATCTGGATGCCGTTCGGGGTTGGCAATGGTAATCCCGCCGCAACGATGATGCCCAGGCGGTCACTTGCCGCTTGCAGCGGGTCCAGATGTGGGGAGTCCAAGGGCAGCGCAGCCTGACGGGCAATGCTGGGTTCGTAACCGGTCAATGACAACTCGGGAAAGACGATCACGGCAGCGCCCACGTTCGCGGCCTGTTCGATGCAGGCCAGATGACGCCTGACGTTAGCAGCCACATCGCCCTTGAGTGAACCCAGTTGCGCAGCGCACAGCTTCATGACACTTCCTTCCCTGGTACGTGATCGCCGAGCATACTCCCGACCAGACGCTTGTGCCATGCTGTCCAGGCAAGGGCCTAGGGTCTTTGCCTACTTGCAAAGGAATCAGGTCATGCAGCGTTTCCAGGTTGTTGGCGCCAATGTTCTGGGTCGAGACCTGGCCGTGGGAGACATACACGGCCATTTCGACCGGTTGCAGCAAAGCCTGGACGCCGTCGGTTTCAATACGGGCAAGGATCGGCTGTTCAGCGTTGGCGACCTGGTTGATCGCGGACCAATGAGCCGGGCAGCCCTGCACTGGCTGGAGCAGCCATGGTTTTACGCGGTCCAGGGCAACCACGAGTCACTGGCGATCAACCTGGTGCGCGGCGGCCGGCTGGACCTGGCCATGTACCGTGCGGCCGGGGGTGGATGGTTCATCGATTCAGCGGCCGCTGAACAGCTGCGCATCGTCGAGCGTTTCGAACAGATGCCAATCGCCTTGCAGGTCGAGTCGGCAAGCGGCCCGGTGGGCCTGCTGCATGCCGACAGCCCGTTCGATGACTGGTCGACCCTGCGTACCTGGCTCGAACTGGGCGATGATCCAGACGTGCTTGAGACCTGCCTGTGGTCAAGGCGCCGTTTGAAGCAGGGCGATACCACGCCCATAAATGGGCTGCGTGCCCTGCTGGTCGGCCATACCACCGTCCAGTCTGTCAGGCAGCTGGGCAATGTGTGGCATCTGGATACCGGGGGATGGGCCAGCGGGTATTTCAGCCTGATGGACCTACGTACGCTGACGCTGGTCAACGCCAGGCCAGTGTGATCAGCAAACCCATGCCGAGCAGCAGCAACACGAGGCCCGACAACCGTTCGAGCAAGGGCAGGGCAGCGTTGAATCGCCGCAGCACCCACCGGTGGCCTATGCCGACGGCGACCAGCAAGTCCCAGGCAAGCACCGCGCAGAACATCCAGACCCCGTACGACACTTTCCACACCGTGGAACTGCCCGCCACCAGGCTGGCCAGGCTTGCATAAAACAAGGCATTTTTAGGATTGAGCAGGCCTGACAGCAGGCCCATCTGCAGGTTGCGCCACCAAGTGGGCGATGTGCTGCCCGAAGTCGCGCAGACGCTGGTACTGCCGGCATGACGCACAAAGGCAATACCCAGATAGATCAGGTAAACCGCACCAGCCAGTTGCAACAGGGCGAACAGCACGCTGCCCTCGTGCAGTATGGATACTCCAGTGAATGCCAGCACGATGAATACCCCGTTGCCCAAGGCAATGCCCAGGCATGCACCGCTGGCCACGCGCCAGCCGCTGGCAATGGCAGTTCGGGCAATCAGGAAGAAATCCGGCCCTGGCGACAACAGCGCCAGGAAGTGGGCAAGGGCAATCAGGATAAACGCTTGCATGGTCGCAGGTTACTCGGCGCTTGAGGTCAGTTGCCCGAGTGTGCGGGTGCATGCACCCCGCGTATTGAACAATATTGCAGGTGATGACCGCGCAGCCTTACTTTGTGGTCTTACCCTTGAGGTACAGCCCGGGTGTGATCCCGACATGCGCCTTGAATACCCGCTGGAAATGGCTTTGATCAGCGAATCCCAAGTCGTGGGCGACTTGCACCAATCGGTGACCCTGCCGGAGCAGTCGACGACTCTGGTTGATCCTGGCGTTGAGCACGTAGGCGTGCGGAGTCAGGCCTGTGGCAGCGCGGAACGCGCGAATCAGTTGATAACGGCCAAGGCCGGCCTCACGGGCAAGTGACTCCACGGTCAGGCGAGCCGGGTCCTGGTCGCGCAGGTCCGCCAGCAAGCCCTGCAGCGCCGGGGCTTGAAGGACGGGTGCTGCGGCCAAGGGCGAGAAGGTGTCCAAATCCATGTCGCACAGAAAAGCGATCAACTCGGCCTCCTTGTGCACCGCGGCCGCCTCGGAAAACAGCACGGCATTGAGTTGGCAGAACCGGCGGTACGCCTCGGCATCCCGGCTGACACGCGCCGGTTGCTCAGGGGCGCCGCAGGGCAGGCCGGACTCAGTGCGCAACTCGGCCAGCCAGCTCGCATCCACATGCACCATCTGGTAGCTCCAGGGCTGGTCTGCCTCGGGGTTGCAGGCATGGACCCGGTGCGCGGGGACCGCCACCAGCGTACCGGGGGTGAGCCGCTCGGTACCGCAGCCTGCACCCGTGAACAGGCTGGAACCTGCGTCCACGGCACCGATGGAGAATGTCGGATGGCTATGGGGCTTGTAGCAGGCTCGGCTGTTACAGGCGCGGCGGCTCTCGACCTGCGGCAAGCGCGGGTCTCGCCACAGGGTGGTAGTGGAATGGGGCATCGAAGGGTCCTTGTGATGACCGACAGCTTAAACAGCCGCTGCTCGCCCGTACAGTTGTGGCGCGTGGCTGTACCTTGACGCTGCGGCCCGGTACCTGCGATACAGCCCGTGAATTCAGAGGAGAGAGAGATGGACCTTGCCAGCCTGATGCTTTTCATACCGGCCTGCTTTGCCCTGAACATGGCACCAGGCCCCAACAACCTGTTGTCGCTGCACAACGCCAGTTGCTATGGCTTGCGTACCGCGTGCCTTGCAGGGGTAGGACGCCTGCTGGCCTTCAGCGGCATGATAGGCCTTGCGGCCATGGGCCTGGCCGTAGTCCTGCATACCAGCGAAACCCTGTTCCTGACGATAAAGGTGGTTGGGGCGGTGTATCTGTTCTACCTGGCGTGGCAACTGTGGCGTGCGCCAGTGGCCGCGGCCGTCGAGGCTGGGTACCCGCCATGCAGTGCTTGGCGTGTGGCGCGCCAGGAATTCATGGTTGCAGCAGGCAATCCGAAAGCCATCTTGATATTCACGGCTTTCTTGCCACAGTTCGTGTCGGTCGCCAGCCCCGTCCCTGTAGGTCAACAGTTCCTGCTACTGGGCGCTCTGTTTCTGCTGCTGGAGTGGGCAGCTATCGCGCTATACGCCGCAATCGGCGCCTATTTGCAGCGATGGTTTTCAAGACCACGGCCGCGTAAGTTGTTCAATCGCACCAGTGCCGCGTTGCTGGCAAGCGCTGGAGCAGGGCTGTTGGTCGTCCGGCGTTGAAGAAGGCCAGGGCGCGTATTACCCGCGCGCCCCTCTTGCGTGTCAGAACTGCCAGCGCACACCCAGGTTGACGCCGCTAGCCTCCTGTTCACGGCTGTCCAGGTGCGTCGTGTACTGAACCCCGCCGTGCACGCTCAATGAGGTGTTGAGCTGCGCTGCAACACCTGCCTCGGCTTGCAGGGCGGTATAGCGGTAATCGGTCTTTACCTTGTCCGTGTTGTCGAACACCAGCGTGTCCCGACCGCCGTCTCCATGCCACAGGTTCACTTGCGCGTAGGGCTGCAGCAGCCTGGCGCCGTTGGGCTTGAATTGCCCCTCAAGGCGTAGCCCGATGCGGCCAGTGAGCTCGACCTGCGCGTCATGATCGATGCGCGAAACACGATCGCTGGCGGTATCGAACCTGGTTTTCTGGGCGATGACCTGGGCCTGGGGCTCGACTGCCCAGTGCGATGACAAGGCTATGGGCACGCCGGCTTCCAGCGAAGCGGCCCAGGCGTCCCCGTCTAGGTCCAGCTTGTCGCCGCGGTCCGAGCGCGCCCGCCCATCCAGACGGGTGTATTGCAAAACGCCATCCACATAGCCACCGTCTGCACCTACCCAGCTCCAGTACGCACCTGCACTCTTGCCATCCAGGCGCAGGTCACCGACGCTGCGGTCCGCCTGCGCCAATGCAAAGCCCTTGACGCCGGCCGTCAAGCGAGACTGGCTCACGTACACCCCTGCGTGTTGACGGGCGCCGGTATCACTCACATGAGCGTACACGTCCTGACCAACCTTGAAGCCATACAGGTCGCCATCGAGGCTAGGGCTGACAGTACCGCTCCACTGTTGCCGGAGCGCGCCGCCATACGCTTGACCCCAAGCAGCAGGCAATGCGCCCTGGCCCTCCAGCAGCTGCTGATCACCCTGACGCTGATGGAAAGTGCCCAGTGCCTGGCGCACCACGACAGCAGCCCCCCTGGGGGCGGCGGCGTAGACCGCGACCTCGGGGCGATACAGCGGCAGGCTCTGGTGGCCGGCGGTCGGGGCGGGCAAGTCCAGTTGCCCTGGGGCCGGAGCGGCAACCGGCGGGGTGATCGCCGGTTGCGGTGCAGCCGGTTGTTCGGGATCCGGCTCGGCAGGCACCTCGGGCTCAACCGGCGTGGCTACCACCGGTGGCGCTACCAGCGTCGAGCGCAGGTACCAGTTGTTCTCGCTGCCGGCGGTGACGCCGCCTTTGAACAATCGATAGTCGTAAGCGCCCGCTGAAAGGGTTTGCGTTTGCACGAAGGCGGTGGCCGTACTGGTGGCACCGTCGCGGGCCTCCACCACCTGAATACCGTTCTGGGGTGTCGGTGCACCGGCTCCCCCCAGGTTGTTGACGATCAGGCCGGTCGTCCCCGTTATGGACCCGGCGCTGACCACCAGCCGATCAGAGGGCGCATTGTCGCCGGCCAGTACGCTGTTCACGCGCATGAGGCCGTTTTCGCCGACATAGTCGCCCTGGAGAGTAAGACGGCCCAGGGCATCGCCACCCTCGGTGAGGTTGAGCGTTCCGGCGTTGCTCACCGATGCGCGTTGCCCTGGGCCAAACGCTGTGATCACACCCTCGCTGGAGGCAAGGACGCTGTTGCTGTCGAGCGTGAGCCTGCCGGTTCCGGTGCCGGCGTCTCCAAGCACCAGGGTGTCGTTGAGCGCCAGCTGGCTGAGATTGGTCAACGCCACCGTCTCCCAATTGAGGTAACGAGCACCGCCCACTGCGCGGCTATTATCGAGCGTGAGCGCATCGTTGCCTTCGCCGCCATCGATCGTGATGATCAGCGTTTCCGGGTTGAGACCGGATAGCAGCGCAGTGTCATCGCCCGGCCCGGCATCGACTTTTCCGCCGATCGTCCCGCCATCCCAGACAAAGCGATCGTTACCCGTGCTGAGCAACACATCCCCCCCGACACTGCCGCCATGAATCAAAACGCTGTCGTCGCCACCGCTGACACTGATATTGCCGCCAATAGTGCCGTCGAAGACTTCGATGTAATCGGTGTCGAACGCGGCGATGACGTTCCTGTCAACGCTGCCACCGCGCATGATGAAGGTATTCTTGTCCAGGCGCAGGTTGACGTTTCCGATCCGCCCGCCATCCATTTCGGCGTAGTCGCCGCTGTCGAAGGTGCCCTTGATCCAGCCGCCGGACATGTAGAAGGTGTCCAGTCCGTCACCCTGGTTGACGTTGCCCTCGATCACGCCACTGCTCATGACGAAGTCATCGATGCCGCCGCCCTGATTGACGTTGCCGGCGATCGTGCCGGAGGCCATGTCGATACTGTCCCGGCCTGGACCGAAGGTGACATCGCCTTCGATGGCGCCGGTGCCATTCGCCGGAAACACCAGGCGGTTGTCGCCCTCGGTATCGAAGAGCGAAGGCGATGACCCGCTGTCGCAGACATACGTGGCGTTACCGGCGCCCGGGGAAAATGTGCAAGCTGCCTGAGCCGATGGCAGGGCTGCGCCCAGCAGACTCAGTGAGCCCACAATCAGTCGTACACGCATAGCAAATCCTCCGTTCGAAGCCAGCGCGCATCGTCGATTGCGCGGGTTCAGGCACTTTTTACAGAGGCAGGCTTGCAGGAGACAACTGGCAGAACTGCTAGGTGATGAGCATGAATCGGCAGTGCAGAGATTCAGTCGCGGTAGAACGTTTGCACCAGGTGATACCCGAACTTACTCTTCACGGGCCCATGCACCACGCGCAGGGGTTTCTTGAAGATGACCTGGTCGATCGCACCGACCATCTGCCCAGGTCGAATCTCCCCGAGATCGCCGCCACGTTTGCCCGAGGGGCAGAGGGAGAACTTCCTGGCGAGCACATCGAACGCCTCACCCTTGGCGATGCGCTGCTTGAGCTTTTCGGCTTCGTCAGCAGTCTTGACCAGTATGTGGCGGGCTTGGGCTTTCATGATCTACCTGTGCATGCAGCGGGAGAAAGCCGACATTATGCCCGACGCACCGCTACCCGCGCGAATCGGCATGGCTTATTGCGCCAGCCATCCACCGTCCATGTTCCAGGCTGCACCACGTACTTGGCTGCCAGCCTCGCTGCACAGAAACAGCACGAGCTCGCCCAGGTGTTCAGGGGTTACGAACGCCTGGGAGGGCTGTTTTTCCGCGAGCAAGTCCCGCTCTGCCTGCTGGGGGTCGACGCCGGTTGCTGCACGTGCGTCGATCTGCTGCTGCACCAGCGGCGTCAACACCCAGCCTGGGCACAGGGCATTACAGGTCACGCCGCTCATGGCGGTTTCCAGCCCTACGACCTTGGTCAGGCCGATCACCCCATGCTTGGCGGCGACGTACGCGGCTTTGCCTGTGGAGCCGACAAGCCCGTGAACCGAGGCGATGTTGATGATGCGCCCCCAGTTGCGGGCGCGCATGCCTGGCAGCACCAGGCGAGTGCCGTGGAAGACCGCAGACAGGTTCAAGGCAATAATCTTGTCCCAGCTGTCCACCGGGAAGTGCTCGACGGGTGCCACATGCTGGATGCCTGCATTGTTGACCAGGATGTCCACGGCACCGAATGCCTGTTCGGCAAAGGCCAGCAGGGCCTCGATCTGAGCAGCATCGGCAAGGTCAGCGGGGTGATGCCGCACCTGCACCCCTAACTGCTCAAGGCTGGCGATGGCCGGTGAAGGATCACCAAAGCCGTTGAGCACGATGCTGGCCCCCGCTCGCGCCAGCACATGGGCAATGCCCAGGCCAATGCCGCTGGTAGAACCTGTGATCACTGCTGTCTTGCCTTTGAGGGTCATGCAAAGCTCCCTAGCAGCGCACCGGCGCTGACTGGAACGAAGAAAGCCATTGGGCATCGCCCGGGATGGGCTGAGCGTAGGAGCGGAGCGGCTGATCAAAGGTTCCGTGGGGACCTTCGCAGGACGCCAATGCAGCGGCTTTAAGCCACTCCCTCCTACCAGGCTTGCTTCGCAGGACTTAGTCCTGGCGGCTGGTCACTTCCAGCAGGTGGTAGCCGAACTGGGTCTTGACCGGGCCCTGTACGGTGTTGACCGGGGCGCTGAAGACCACAGTGTCGAATTCCTTGACCATCTGGCCAGGACCGAACGAGCCCAGGTCACCACCCTGACGGCTGGACGGGCAGGTGGAATTGGCCTTGGCGATTTCACCGAAGTCGGCACCCGCTTCGATCTGGGCCTTGAGTTCGTTGCACTTATCTTCGCTGTTGACCAGGATGTGACGGGCGGTTGCACGTGCCATGGGGTACTGCTCCTTGGGAGGGTAATGAGGCAAAGCCTAACGCACTTCAACCGGTTGTGTCTCGCAGGGTTCGGCCTGCCGCTCACCGAGACGTCGTGCCGCATTGTGCAACAGCGTTTCGGTGGTGCTCCAGCCAAGGCAGCCATCGGTGATGGACACGCCGTATTTCAGTGCCCCTTTGCCGAGCGCCTGACAACCCTCGAAAAGGTGCCCTTCGATCATCATGCCCACGATCGAGGCGTCGCCATTCAACCGCTGTTGCAACACCTCGTTGAACACAGCCGGTTGCCGGGCCGGGTCCTTGCCACTGTTGGCATGGCTGCAATCGACCATGATGCGCGCAGGCAGGCCCGCTTTGGCGAGCCCCTGGCGGGCCAGGGCGACGCTGTGGGCGTCGTAGTTCGGGCCCTGGTGGCCACCGCGCAGCACCAGGTGAGTGTGCGCATTGCCCAGGGTTTCGACGATCGCAGGGTAGCCCTGTGCATCCATGCCGAAATGCCGATGGGCATGGGCAGCGCTGCGCATGGCGTCTGTCGCGATGGCCACGCCGCCATCGGTGCCGTTCTTGAAGCCCACCGGCAGCGCCAGCCCGCTAACCATTTCCCGATGAATCTGCGATTCGGTGGTACGGGCGCCGATGGCAGCCCAGGCCAGCACGTCGTCGAAGTAGCCAGCAGCCATGGGTTGCAGCAATTCGGTCGCGACCGGCAGGCCCCGTTCGATCATGCCCAGCATCAGCCCCCGCGACAGGGCCAGGCCGGCGTGCATGTCGTCGCTGCCATCGAGGTGGGGATCGTAGGCCAGGCCCTTCCAGCCCACCGTCGTGCGCGGCTTTTCCACGTAGGCACGCATCACCAGCAGCAGGCGATCGTCGACCTGGCGGCTCAACGCGGCCAGGCGATCGGCGTATTCCAGCGCCGAGCGGGGATCATGCAGCGAGCACGGCCCTACGATCACCAGCAGGCGGTGGTCGCGCCCTTCGAGAATGTCGCAAATGGCTTGGCGGTGCGCCTGGACTTGGTGTGCGAGCAAGGCAGAGAGCGGCATCTGCTGTTTGAGCAGGTGCGGACTGGGAAGACGGCGGCTGACAGCGGTATTGGCAGCTTGAGGTTGGGTCAGAGGCAGGGCGAGGCTGGATGCTTGCATGGGAGGTTTCCTTGGGCGGACGGCAGGCGCTATAGCCTGCGCGGTCGGCCCTATCGAGGTGTTCGACAGATCGGTGATTGGCTATTGGTTGAGGCAGTGCCACCTGTGCAGAACCGATCGGAGGCGGCAGGCTGGCCCGAGCGGACGTGGCTAAATCGCCAGGTGAAGGTGCCAGCTACGTAATAGGTGTCGTATTTCATGAATCTGTCCTCTGAATCGTTTGGGTGTAGGCCTGAAAAACAAAACCCCCGGTCGGGAGGTCGACCGGGGGTTTGAGTATTCTCATGTTCGGCGGCCCCTCGAAGGTGGACGCCGTGTGGGTATCGGCGCCTAGTGGCTAAACCAATACCCGAAGTAATAGGAGGCAGGTGCACTCACGCACACGGTCACGGCCGATACTGGGCGCGAAGCGCGGCCAGTGGCAGGGACGAGTGTGTGGATGGTTGCTTGCATGCTGCTCTCCAGTGAATGAACCCGAGCTTACTTCACATTGCGCGGGCCATTCAATGGAAAAATGCTATGAGCGTAATCGATGGGGTGATTACGTTAGAGGGTCACGAGAGCGTGGTCTTAGTGACTGTCTTGATCTTCAGCTTGCCCACCGGTGGCACCTGCGCCGGAGCCTGTGGCTTCGCCGGTGCTGTTGGAGCCGCCCGCCGCACCGTCATGGGCACCTGCTGCGCCGGCGTTGCTGCTGTCATTGTCACGGCTGCTGCCTGGGGTATTCACGCTGCTGCCTTCACCTGCAGTCTTGCCGCCCATCTGGTCGGTTTTCGGGTGCATGTCGGTGTTGGTAGTGTCAGTAGCGGCCTGACTGGTACCGGCCAGGGTGGCCAGGGCGAAAGCAACGGACAGCGAAAGGCTACGGATGCGAATCATGGCGAAGCTCCTGTGCATGGAATCTGTCATTGCTTTGGCAAAGGCCTGCACAGGAGGTGCCCTGAGGGCGACGGATGGTCGTTTACGGCACGCTTACCTCAACAGGCCTCGCCATGCTGCGATGGCTTGGGTTCGGCCGTTTCCATCGGAGGATGCTCCTGCGCAGCATGCATCAGGTCCTCGGTAACCCGCAGTTCAGCGCCGGTAGGCGAGAAGGTGGTGGAGGCGGTGAACGGGGCAGGGTGTTCCGCGGCCGGACGCTTGCCGCGCCGCCACAGGAAAAAGCCCACCATCAACAGGTTGACCACGGCAAAGGCCCAGAAAAGCCCGGCTTCGCCAAACTCGGTCATGACGGGCGAAATCGCCATCGGCGCCATCGCCGAGCCCAGCGAGTTGATCAGCAGCAGCCCTTGGATCATGGGCACCAGGGCATCGGATGGGGCCCGGTCGGCCGCATGGCTGACCGCCACCGGGTACAGGGTGAACACCCCGCCGCCCAGCAGAAACAGCATCGCCGGTAACAGGAACGCATCCGAGGGCAGGAATACGGTGACCAGCGCCAGCGCAGCACACACCGCAGCCAGGGCAATCAGCACGTCCTGGCGATCCTTGCGGTCCGACCAACGCCCCACGGGGTATTGCAGCAGCATGGCCCCGAGGATGACCCAGGCCATCATATTGCCCACTTCCCCGACGTCCAGCCCGATACGTTGGAGGTACAGCGGCAGCAACGTGTAGATCCCGGCTATGGCCACCCCCGAACCAAAACATCCCACCAGCCCCGAGGGTGCCACGCCCAGCAGTTGCCGCGGCTTGAGCGGCTCGACCTGGTCCAGCAGCGGCGAGACCCGTGGCAGGATCACGATCGGCAACACCGACAGCGCGGTGAGCACACCCGCCAGCATGAAGGGCGCCGTCTCGCCCAGGCGGGTAATCTCGCCAAGCCCTGCCTGGGCCAGCACCCCGGCGCCATAGAAAGCGATCATGTACAAGGCCAGCAGGCGACCGCGGATCTTGGCGTCCCCGGCCAGCAGCAACCAGCTCTCGATCACCAGAAACACACCCACGGCCGCCCAGCCATTGATCAGGCGCAGCACCGACCACCAGGTCACGTCATAGAACAGGCCCTGCAGCAGGATGGTGACGCCGATCAGCGATGCAAAGCTGGTGTAGGCGCGGATATGGCCGATGCGCAGGATGAGCCGATCATTGAAGATCGCGCCCAGGGTCAGGCCGATGAAGTAGGTGGACGAGACGATGCCGATGGTGGTGGCAGACTCGCCAGCCTCGCCGAGTCGCAGGGTGGTCAGAGAAGACATGAAGCCGTTGCCCAGGGCAATGATGAACAGCCCGAGCAGCGGCGCCAGCGCCATGGCCAGCAAACGCGCAGACATAGGTACCTCAAGTTGGATATGCGAAGGTTGGCCTTTTCGAGCGCGCACGCCGATCGACCCGGATAGGGTAGAGGCTGCACGGATGCGACCTGGGCAAGACTCAACCGCTTGGCCATGCGAGAAGACGGCCGGGCGGGGAGGGTTGAGCCTATTTCACATGAGCGTTCATGGGGTCAGGCGCGGACTCGGTCTTGGTTGCCGGTTGCCACCGTTCAAGGCGACGGGCGAAAAGGAAGCGCGATTCTACGGGCTTGCAGGGTTTTGCCAAGGGTTGACTGCCTGCGGCGCGATGCCGCAGTCTCGGAAAGACATGCCAATGTCTTTTCCAGGCAAATCTCCCGCTCCCGCTCCCGCTCCCGCTGTTGCTGTTGCTGTTGCTGTTGCTGTTGCTGTTGCTGTTGCCGTTGCTTTGGCTTTTGCTTCTAAGCGCGCGGTAGTTCAGGCGCCGCAGATCGCGACTTCAGGAGGCCGAGC
>NZ_VEJQ01000035.1:0-35401 GCF_007680745.1 Pseudomonas sp. DE0010 | reverse complement strand
TCACCTCCCTCCGCAAGCCCTGCGCTCGGCCTCCTGAAGTCGCGATCTGCGGCGCCTGAACTACCGCGCGCTTAGAAACAAGAGCAACTGCAACTGCAACTGCAACTGCAACTGCAATGCTTATAGAGCGAGAAGTTTACCGGAATATTGAGCAGCCGACATCTTTACCGACTGCTAGTTTACTCAACCAGGTTTGCCCGGTGTACTTCTAGGCCCAGAACTTCATACAAAACCCAGGATCATCCCGCAGGCCGCGCCGGCACCTGCAATACCACCCTCAACCCATCACTTCGACTATCGAACTTCAGGCTGCCTGCACAGCGCTGCACGATTGCCTGGACAATAGCCAGCCCAAGCCCGCAGCCACTGCTCTGACCATGACGCCAGAAACGCTCGGTCAAATGCCCGAGGTCGGCCTCGGCGATGCCCGGCCCGTGATCGCGCACCATGAAGCCCACCTGCCCTTCCACTGCCTGTACCTCCAGCTCCACCGCCTCGTCACCGCCATGGCGCAGGGCATTGTCCAGCAGGTTGCGCAGCGCCGCCACCGCTAGCGGTGCAGGCATGCTCAGGTAGACCTGGGCAGCCTCGGGCGGCAAGTTCAGGACGATCCTGCGGTTGTCACCGCCCCCGGCGTCCTGCACAGCCTGCCGCGCGACTTGCTCGGCACTGCACTGCACACCGTCGTCGAACGACAGGCTACCCTCGACCCGTGCCAGCATGAGCAATTGCTCCAGGGTCCGGTGCATGCGATCGGCACCCTGTTCGGCATGTTCGAGCGCTTGTTCGCGCACCGCGCCCTCGGTCATGCGGGCGACCTGCAGGTGGGTCTTGATGGCTGTCAGCGGGCTGCGCAGTTCATGGGCGGCATCGTCGGTCAGGCGCCGCTCGCGCTCGATGGTCTGGGCAATGCGCACGAACAGCTGGTTCTGGGTTTCCAGCAACGGCTGGAGCTCACTGGGCATGCCCGCCACCTGCAACGGCTCGACACTGTCGGGGCGCCTGCGGCGCAGGGCATCGCGCATGCGATTGAGCGGCTCAAGGCCCTTGCCCAGCCCGATCCAGAGCAAGCCCAGGCTGCCCAGCAAAGCCATCAGCACCGGCGCCGAGGCAGCGAGCAGGATGGACTGGTTCAGGGCTTCGCGCTCCATGTGCCGGTCGGCCGTGGTGATGCGCACATCGCCATGGTTGTAAGTGAAGGTGCGCCATGAGGCATCGTCGATGGTCTGGTCACGAAAACCACTGCGCCCGTCATCCATGACGCCATCATGCTTGTGGTTGCTGGCCAGGATTTCCCCGCGCAGCGAGCTGACCTGACAGGCCATGCCGTCCGGTACGCTCAACTGGTCGGCCGCGTAGTGGGTACCTTCGCCCTTGACGCTGAGCGGCTGGGGCAGTTGGTCGATCAGGCCGGCCACCATGCGTGCAGATGCCACCAGGCGCTGGTCGAGGGAGAACATCATCTGCTGGCGCAGGTCGCGCAGCATCCAGGCGGCAGCCAGCGCCCAGATGATCACGAAGGCGCTGCCCAGGATCAGGCTCAGGCGCACACGCAGGCTCATGTTGGCGTCTCGGTTGGCGCATTGGCAGGGCCCAGGCGATAGCCCAGCCCGCGCACGGTCTCGACGATGCCGTTGCCCAGCTTGCGGCGCAGGTGATGGATATGCACGTTCAGCGCATTGCTTTCCACTTCGTCGTTGAACCCGTACACGCAGTCCTTCAATTGCTCGCTGGACAGCACGCGCCCGGCGTTCTGCAACAGGGCCTGGAGCAAGGCTTGCTCACGACGGGACAGGTCCACGGGTTTGCCGGCCAGGGTCGCCTCGCAGCTGCTGGGGTTGTAACGCAGCGGGCCATGCTCGATCACGTTCACCGCACGGCCGGCGACACGGCGCAGCAGGGTGTGCAGGCGCGCGGCCAGTTCGCGCAGGTCGAATGGCTTTAGCAAATAGTCGTCGGCCCCCGCCTGCAGGCCATCGACCCGGTCAGTGACCGCATCACGGGCGGTGAGCACCAGCACTGGCAAGGTCTCGCCTTGCTGACGCAGGCGGCGCAGCAGCTTCAGGCCGTCCTCGTCGGGCAGGCCAAGGTCGAGGATCATCACATCGAATTGCGCGGCCTGAAGCATGGCCCGGGCGCCGGCGGCATTGCCCACCCGGTCAACAGTCAGGCCCTGTGCGGCAAGGCCTGCACAGATGCCGGCAGCGATGAGGTCGTCGTCCTCGCAAAGCAGAACGTGCATGGATGGGGCTCCCGCAATGGTGTGGCCGACATTGCAGCGTGAATGGATTAAGGGGGAATTATGGACGCAGGCACAGGGTTTGGGAAAAAGGATTGGGCGGGGATACGTGCAGATTGCCTGACAGTCAACGAGCGGTATTGCCAGAGCACCGGACCCTACTGCGATGGGCCACGCTGCGGCCCCAGGATTTCAGCCTCGCAGCTGGTAGTGTCGGGGCCGGTCCAGCGCCCCGGCGAGGCCGCTGCGTGACCATGTGGCGCTTAACTTTGTGGAGTCAACTGTCATGCACCGCATCTGGAGCCTATCGCCTTTCCAAGTGGGAGCGGTCCTTGTGCCGCGATGGGCCGCAAAGCGGCCCCGGCCCTATCAACTGCGAAGCTGAAAAACAGCACCCCCATGACCGATCCAGCCAGGCCCTTCGTACAGAGATCGCTATCTTCCAGATACAGCGCAGCACAACGTGCCCCGCCCTGCTCAACGCCCTAAGAAGCCCAGCGCCTGAGGCGTATCCACATCCATCAGCACCCCCGCATCCGACACCTCGATCACCGTGCAACTGGCGCGGTTGGCATGCACCACTGCTCTGGCGCCTTCGTCACCGGTCAGCCCTAACAGCGCCGGCCAGAACGCGCGCCCGAAGATCACGGGATGACCTTGCTGCCCTGCATGACGCGGCAGCACGATGGTCGAAGCCTGGGCGACCTCGGCCAGGTGCCTGAGGGTCGCGGCCTCAATCCACGGCATGTCCCCCAGCAGGATGGCCACCGCCTGCGCATCGCTGTCAGCCAGGGCGGCGACGCCTGCCGCCAGGCTGTGGCCCATGCCCGAAGCCGCCTGGGCACTGACCACCCAACCACAGGCGGTGCCCAGGTCGAAGTCCTCTCGGCCCTCGTCCTCGCGCACCACGACCCGCACATCCTCGAACACTGCCTCGGCCCGTCGTACACACTGGGCCAACAGGCCGCGCCCGTCGGGCAGCAGGGCCCGGCGCTTGTCGGCACCGAAGCGCCTGCTGCGCCCAGCGGCCAACACCAGCGCCGCCACCTTCACAAGGCGGCTCGGTCGAGGCCGTTGCGCACCCGCAGTACATCTGCCAACACCGCCAAAGCGATCTCGGCCGGTGTCTTGCTCCCCAGGTTCAGGCCAATGGGAGCATGGATACGGTCCAAGGCATCGGCATTCAGGCCGCCGATGCGTTGCAGCCGCTCGCGGCGCTTATCGGAGGTGGCACGCGAACCCATCACGCCGATATAGAACGCCGCGGTGCGCACGGCCTCGAGCATGGCCAGGTCGTCGATCTTGGGGTCGTGGGTGAGCGCGACCACGGCGGTGTCGGCATGACAACCGCCATTGAAGATGAATTCCGAGGGCAGCTCGCGGCGTATCTCGATACCGTCGATCTGCACCCCTTCGAGCACCTCCTCACGCGGCTCGCACAGCACCACTTCAAACCCCATGGCTTTGGCGAATTCGGCGCAGTACTGGGCAACACTGGAATACCCCGCCAGAAGCAGCCGCTGGGCGGCACCCACGCGCAGGTGCACGCAGTCGCCGTCACGGTGCACACGCGGCCCTTGACCGGCAGCATCCGTCAGCCCCTGGATGCCGCTGGACACCTTCACCTGGCGCAGCACCCGGCGCTGACCCAGCAGCGCGCTTTCCAGCTGGCGCAGATGGTCTTGCACCTGGCAACTGGACGGCAGGCTTTCCACCAGCACGTCCAGCACGCCGCCACAGGGCAAGCTGACCCGCGAGCGCGGGTCGCTGCCATCGCCGTAGCGCACGATGGCTGCCGGTTGCACGAACTCGCCCAAGGCCACGCGTTCAAGAAAATCGTCTTCGACGCAGCCGCCGGACAACGACCCCAGCCACTGGCCCTGGTCGTTGACTGCCAGCAACGAGCCCGGCGCGCGGGGCGCCGAGCCGTAGGTGGCGAGCACGGTGCACAACCACACCGCCTGGCCTGTGCTGGACCACTGCAACGCCTGACGAATCACCTGTAGATCAAGATGCTGCACGCTTTACTCCGCTTTCAGCTCGGCCAGCTGTTGTTCACTGAGATCACCGGGCAGCCCGCCCCATGCCTGACGCAGGTAGTTGACCATGTCGGTCACCTGGCGTTCATCGAGCTTATCAGCGAACCCTGGCATCGGCTGCATGCGCTCGAAGCCGGTGAACTGCTGTTCGCGGATCCCGTCGAGTATCACCTTGACCAGGTTGCGCGAATCGGCCTGGCGCAGCACCGTATTGCCCTGCATCGCCACGGCGATGTGCGGCTTGCCCTGGCCTTCCACGCCATGGCAACCGGCGCACACGTTCAGGTACTGCTGGCGGCCGCGCTGGGCACTGTCGCTCATCTGCGCCAGCGGCACGGGCGCGATCACCTTGGCCGCCGGGGGGTTGTCGCCCAGCAGGTAAGTGGCCATGGCGGCAAGGTCGGCGTCTTCCAGGTGCTGGGTGCTCAGGTGCACCACCGGGAACATCTCGTTGAACATGCTGCCCTGGGCGCTGATCCCGTGCTTGAGGAACGCGGTCAGGTCCGGTTGCGACCAGCCGCGCTCGGCCAGGTCGGTGGCCAGCAGGCTCGGGGCGAGGTAGCCGTTGAGCAGCCCGCCACTCAGGCGCAGGTCCTGCTGCAAGGCGCCGACCGCGTTGCGCGGGGTGTGGCACTCGCCGCAGTGCCCCATGACCTCGACCAGGTACTGGCCACGCTGCCAGGCGCGGCTGCTACCTTCGACAGGCTGGGCCTGCACGCTCTTGCCGTACAGCATGTTCCAGCCGCTCAGGCCCAGGCGCACGTTGAACGGAAAGCGCAGGGCCGTCTGTGGTGCCGGGCGATGGACCGGGGCGATGGTCTTGAGGTAGGCGAAGATTGCATCGGAGTCTTCACGCCGCATCAGGTGATACGAGGTGTAGGGCATGGCCGGATACAGGTTGGCGCCGTCCTTGCGCTTGCCTTGGGTGACGGCCGCGAAGAACTCCTCGGCGCTGTAGTTGCCGATGCCGTACTGCTTGTCGGGGGTGATGTTGGTGCCGTAGATGGTGCCAAACGGCGAATGAATCGGCAGGCCCCCGGCGAACGGCGCCCCGCCCTCGGCCGTGTGGCACGCCATGCAGTCGGCAGCACGGGCCAGGTACTGGCCGCGCTTGAGCTGGGCATCATCACTGGCCAGCGCCGAGCACGTTGCGGCAAGGCCGAACGCCAGCGCCAGGGCGCTACGGAAAAAGCCCATGCTCAACCCTCCTTTACCAGGCCGAGGTCATCGAGCACCGTGCGCGTGGCCTGGTAGTAACGCACATAGCCGGTGCAACGGCAGATGTGGTGGCCAAGGCTGGCTTCGATACGTGCTTGCACCTCGCTCTTTTTCAGCGGTTGGCGCTGGGCGGTTTCCACCAGCACCGTGGCGGCGTTGACGAAGCCTGGTGCGCAGTAGCTGCACTGGAACGCGAACAGGTCGACGAACTTCTGCTGGATCGGGTTCAACGTAAGGTTGCCGGCCTCGTCCTGCTGGGCGTGGCCCTCGATGGTACGGACCTTCTTGCCTTCGAAGTAATGGGCGCCGGTGATACAGGTGCGCACTTCTTCGCTGGTACCGTCGGGGTTGTCGACGATCACCACGCAGGCGTGGCAGATGCCCTGCCCGCAACCCAGGCGCGAGCCGGTGAGGTTCTGGTGCTCGTGCAGGTAGTCGATCATTGCCAGGTCGTCAGGGACCTGGACCGGGCCGACCGGTTGACCGTTGAGGGTCAGTTGCAGTGGACGGTTAGCCATTGAGGGCCTCCTGGATACGGGCTGGGGTAATGGGAAGATCGCGTACGCGCTTGCCGATGGCATGGGCCACGGCATTGCCGATGGCACCGACGATCGGGATCATCACCACCTCGGCGATGCCTTTGGACGGGTCGGTGGGTGAAAGCGGTGGGAGGATCTCGCTGCTTTGCGTCCACACCGCCACATCACGCGCGTGCGGCAGGCGGTAGCGGTTGAAGTTCCAGTCGCCCTCCCCCGGCCCGCCTTCGTACAACGGCATTTCCTCGGTCAGCGCATGGCCGATGCCCATGGCGATGCCGCCTTCGAGTTGGCCCTTGACCAGTTCAGGCACCAACACGCGGCCGCATTCGACCCAGCTGTGGTGATCGAGCACCTGCACCTGATGCGTGCCCTTGTTCACCTTGACCTCCACCAGGGTGGCGACCGGGCTGTAATAGGTGACCATGGCGTTGTTCAACTGTGTATCGGGGTAGGCGGGGTTCTGACGGTCGAGCAGGTGGTAGCCGCTGCTGGTCATCTGCGCCTTCTTGGCATTGGCGGCGCCGTCGCCGTACTTCACGGCCAACGCGTCGAGCGGGAAACGCTCACGCACGCCGTCGATGACGAAGTCGGACTCAGCCCAGCTCCAGCGGTTGAAGCCGTGCACGCTCACGCCTGTCACCAGGCCCATGGCATGGGCCTTTTCGGCCAGCTGCGCAAAGGGAATAGGCGCCAGGCCGTTGCCGGTCAGCTCACCGTTGACCCACACAGCGTTTTCCCGGCGCACCACCAACGGGTTGGCCTGGCCGCCGTGCGGGCCCTGGGTCCAGATGGCCATGGCAGCAGGCCATAGGCCGTGATTGAACAGCGCGCGAGCCGCCTCGCGAGTGGCATGGCTGAAGTAGAACGCCGAGTTGGTCGCCGACGAGGGTGAGGCCAGTTTGCCAACCCAGCGCGGGTTACGCAGGGCGGCATCCTGTTCGGCCTGGCTGATCAGGTACGGGTTGCCGCTGGTGGACAGTTGCAGCTCGGGCCACTCGGTGACGGCCGTGAGCACGTCGTCGGCCGAACGGCCCAGGAAATCGCTGACCACCAGCGCCTGGGAGGTGGACATGCCGGTGCCCAGCTCGGTGCCGATGTGGCGTAGGCTGATGCGCCCGTCGCGGCTGAACTCGATGCTGGCCATCGGCGCTTCGGCGCCGGTGCCGAAGTCTTTCTGGCAGATGGCAAAGCCGGTGCCGTACCAGTGATCCGGGTCGCTGGCCTCGCGCCGTTGCTTGCGGGCATCACGTTCACGCCAGCCTTCGTGCTGAGCCGCCTTGTCGAGGATCTCGTGCAGGCGCAATGCACCGGCTGGTACCGCTCCCTGGGTGTTCTTCATGCCCGACTTCAGGGCATTGTTGCGCCGCAGGTCGATGGCATCGACGCCCAGGCGGCCGGCCACTTCGTCCACCATCATCTCGGTGGCGGCCATGCTTTGCAGGGTGCCGTAACCGCGCATGGAGCCGGCTTCCACTGCCCGCGAATGATAGGCAGTGACTGCCAGGTCGTTCTGCGGCATGTAGTAGATCGACTGGGCAGCGGTCGCGCCCACGGCGGCGACGGAGGGGCTGTAGTTGATGCGACCGCCGCCGTCACAGCTCATGTCGGCACGGAAGATCTTGAAGCTGTTGTCCTTCTTGTCCACCGCCAGTTGGTAGCGGATGTCGAAAGCGTGGCGCTTGATGCCGCTCTGGAATTGCTCGTAGCGGTCGTTGGCCAGGCGCACCGGCACGCCCTCGCCGTACAGCGCCGCCACGGCAGCGTAGAAGACGAAGATGTTGTTGTCCTTGGACCCGTAGCCAACGGTGTAGCCTGGGTGCATGTTCAAGTGCTTGAGGCCAAAGCGTGACGGCTTGATCATGTGCACGCATTCCTGCGCGGCCTCGAACGGGCACTGGGTCGCCACGACGAAATGCAGGGTGCCGCTGGCCACGTCGAACCAGCCGTTGCCGTTGTCTGGCTCCAAGGCCGCCGGCTCGATGGAGGGGGTCTTGAAGCGCTCGTCGAAGACCAGCCAGTCCTCGGGCGGGTTGGCCAGCTGTTCGGCCATGCGGTTGGCGTAGAACAGGCCCTGCTGGGTCAGGTCGCCGTGTTGGTTGGGCGACTTGGACCACACCGGCTTGCGGTTGAGGATGGTGGGAAACAGCGGCGAATCCTTCAGGCTGGAGAATTCGTCCTCGTCGAACGGGGTGGCACCGCCAACGCGCACGAAGCGGAAACTGCCGTAGGGGTCACGCTGGTAAAACGGCGCCTGGGCACCGTAGCGAATCACCTGGTCGTTGAATTGCAGCAGGCGCTTGGCCTGACGGAAGCGCTCGAAGTCGTGCCAGATCAGCAGCGCCACCGGATGGCCGATGAACATCGGTACCTTGCCCGGGGGCAAGAGTGGGTCTGGCGAATGCGCCTCGGGCCAGGCGATGCCGTCGCGCTCCAGGTCGGCAGCGGTGACGATGCGGTCAGGCTGCAACTCGGCGCCCAGCAGGCTGAGGTCGTGGCCTTCGTAGAGGCGGTCGGCCTTGGTGGCCTTGAGCAACAGTGCATGGCCTTGCTGCGCCGGCCAGCCGGGCATGTCCTTGGCACGAATGTCACGGGCGAAGACCTTGTTGCCACAGACTTTCGACAACGCGTCGTTACGAAAGCGCGCCTTGCCATCATGGTTCATCCATTTGAGCGGCGAGGCGGTAACCCGGTCCTCCATCAGCGCGGCGAACGCTTGGCTGCCAAGCGGCGCCATCGTCACGCCGACGCCAGCGATCAGGCCGCCTTGCAGGAAGGCGCGCCGGGAAATATCACGGTTGGACATGCTTGATCCTCTGGGCAGCAGGGGGTGCTGCCCATGTGTTCTTAATTCTTGTGCAGGGGTCGAGGGGGTCGAAACCCTGTCGTGCAGGTCAGGAAAAACTGACTTGATTGTCAACTTTACCGCATTGACGCCATCACAAGCAAAGTCAAGCTGACATTGTGTCGCGGTATTTCTTCGAAGCCTGAGGTCAGCGGTCTTGCGTAAACCTAATCCCGCGTTAACAGTGGGTTAATCGGTCCTCGCCAGCATGGCCCCATTCCACGATCTGCCAAGGCAAACTCATGCGCGTTCTCCTGCTGTTACTGATGGTGCTGCTGGCTGGCCCAGCGCAGGCCAACCCATTCGCCACCAAGCCTGACTTCCTGCCCGTCGAACAGGCTTTCGTGCTGACCCATGACCGTCAGGCCGACGGCTCTACCCGCCTGTATTTCCAGATTCAGCCGGGCTATTACCTGTACCAGAAACGCCTGAAGTTCGACGGGCTGCCCACGGCGCAGCATCCCCCCCTGCCTGCGGGCATCAATCACCACGACGAATTTTTCGGCGACAGTACCGTCTACCGCGAACAGCTTGAGCTGACAGTGCCGCCCGGCGCGCAGGGGCAGCTGCGTCTTGGCTGGCAAGGCTGCGCCGATGCGGGCTTGTGCTACCCCCCGCAGACGACGTTGATCGACCTGGGCGGCGAGGCTTCGGTCGTCGCCCTGGAAGCTGAGCAGGCCAGCGATCAAGCATTGGCCAGCGGCCTGCAGCACGGCAACCTGGCCTGGAGCCTGCTGGCCTTTTTCGGCTTGGGCCTGCTGCTAGCCTTTACGCCCTGTTCGTTGCCGATGCTGCCGATTCTCGCCGGGCTGGTGCTGGGCAATGGTGCCAGTGCACGGCGCGGCTGGCTGCTGGCTGGCACTTACGTGCTGAGCATGGCCCTGGTGTATGCCGCCTTGGGTGTGGTGGCCGCGCTACTGGGCGCCAGCTTGCAGGCCTGGTTGCAACAACCCTGGTTGCTGGGCAGCCTGGCCGCGTTGTTCGTGTTGTTGGCCCTGCCCATGTTCGGCGCCTTCGAACTGCAATTGCCCGCTGCCCTGCGTGACCGCCTGGACCGCGCCGGCCAAGGCACGCACGGTGGCAACCTGTATGGCGCTGCGCTGCTGGGCGTGTTGTCCGGGCTGCTGCTGGGCCCCTGCATGACCGCGCCGCTGGCCGGGGCCTTGTTGTATATCGCCCAGAGCGGCGACGTGCTGCAGGGGGCGCTGGTGCTGTTCAGCCTGGGGCTGGGCATGGGGGTACCGCTGCTGCTGATCGTGACCCTGGGCAATCGCTTCCTGCCACGCCCTGGCGCCTGGATGAACCTGGTCAAAGGCATCTTCGGCTTCGTGTTCCTGGCCATGGCGCTGTACACGGTGCGCAGCCTGATGCCAGCCAGCTTGCTGTTGGCCCTGAGCGGGGCCTGGCTGATCGCACTGGGCTGGACCGCCTGGCCTGCGTTGCAGCGCCTTCCGGCGCTGCGCATTGCGCCGTTGCTGGCAGCCTTGTGGGGCGGCCTGCTGCTGATCGGGGCCGCTGCCGGCGGCAGTGACCTGTGGCAACCGCTGCGCCCCTTTGCGGGTGGGACTGCAGTCGCCACCGCCTCGCCTGCCCATGATGCCTTCGTCACCGTGAGCACGCCCGAGGCGTTGCAACGGGAACTGGACGCGGCCAAAGGCCGTAACCAGTGGGTACTGCTCGATTACTACGCCGACTGGTGCGTGGCGTGCAAGGTCATGGAAAAGCAGGTGTTCAGCCGCAGCGACGTCCAGGCCGAACTGGCCGGCGTGCACCTGCTGCGCCTGGACGTGACCACCGATACGCCGGCCAGCAAGGCGCTGTTGCAGCGTTACCAGGTGCCTGGTCCGCCTACCCTGATCTGGCTCGGGCCAGATGGCCAGGAGCGCCGGGCAAGGCGCATCACCGGAGAAGTGGATGCCGCCGCCTTCGTGCAACAGTGGACCCTTACCCGGAGCCAGGGCTGATGCTGACCGTGACCCTGGGACCACTGACCATGGCCCTGAACCATCTGGTGCTGCTGTGTGCCCTGGGCATCGCCAGCGTGGTTGGCTGGTGGGTGGCACGGCGTGGCGGCGAGAGCCCCGAGTCCGCGCTGTTCAATCTGTTTCTGATCGGCCTGTTGTGCGCGCGGATCGGTTTTGTCGTGGCGTACTGGTCGATGTACCGAGGCGACCTGCTGCAGATCATCGATATCCGCGACGGCGGTTTCCTGCTCTGGCCTGGGCTTGTGGGCATCAGCCTGGCCGCTGTGTGGCAAGGCTGGCGGCGCCCTGGCCTGCGCAGGCCATTGGGCTGGGCGCTGTTCAGCGGCGCCTTGTTCTGGGGGTTGGCCAGCTTTGGTAGCCACCTGTACAGCAAGGGGACCGAACTGCCTGCGATCACCCTACGCGACGCTGCAGGCGAGTCGGTGGCGTTGCAAAGCTATCGGGGCAAGCCGCTGGTGATCAACATCTGGGCAACTTGGTGCCCGCCCTGCCGTCGGGAAATGCCTGTGCTGCAACAGGCGCAAGGCGAATACCCTCATGTGACGTTCCTGTTCGTCAACCAGGGCGAGACACCTGAAAACGTCAGCACGTTCCTGGCCACCACCGGCTTGAGCCTGACCCACGTGCTGTTCGACGGCACTGGCCTGCTGGCCCAGCGCGTCGGCTCCATGGCCCTGCCTACCACCCTGTTCTATGACGAGGGCGGCCGCCTGCTCGGCAGCCACTTGGGCGAGCTATCGCGCGCCAGCCTGCGTCACGCCCTGGAATCCTACGAACGGGCCACCACGCCCGAACCTGCCGCACAAGGACATTGACCATGCGACTGCCTGCACTCCTCCCGCTCACCGTTTGCTTGCTTGCCAGCCCTGCCCTGTATGCCGAAGACCTGCCCAAGGCGGTCCAGCAATTGCAAAGCAAGGGCGCCGTGATCAAGGGCAGCTTCGATGCGCCCAACGGCCTGCGCGGCTATGCCGCCGAGTACCAGAACAACCCCCTGGCCCTGTACCTCACCCCTGACGGCAAGCACGTGCTGGTGGGCAGCCTGTTCGACGAGCAGGGCCAGGACCTGAGCGCCGCTCCACTGGAGAAGCTGGTGTACGGCCCCATGACCCAGGCGTTCTGGCAAAAGATGGAAAAGTCTGCCTGGATCGCCGACGGCAAGGCCGATGCACCGCGCAAGGTCTACCTGTTCAGCGACCCCAACTGCCCGTATTGCAACATGTTCTGGGAACAGGCCCGGCCGTGGGTGGAATCGGGCAAGGTGCAGCTGCGCCACATCATGGTCGGTATCATCCGTGAGGACAGCCCAGGCAAGTCGGCAGCACTGCTCGCCGCCAAGGACCCCGCCAAAGCGCTGCAGCAGCATGAGAAAGCCGGCAAGGGCAGCACCCTCAAGGCCTTGGACAAGGTGCCGGCCGAGGTGCAGCAAAAGCTCGCCGCCAACATGGCCCTGATGCAGGAGATGGGCCTGCAGGCCACCCCGGCGATCTTCTACCAGGACAGTGAAGGCAAAGTGCACAGCCAGCAAGGGGCGCCGCGGCCGGAGATGTTGGGGACGATTTTGGGTAAGCGGTAACCGGGCATGAGCGCGGGATCGGCTTGGCGCGGTAGTCGATCCCTCATCGGCACAGACCAGAGCCCAAGCCTCGTTCGAGATTTTGTACCGCTTCGCTATCATAGGATTCCTTTGCGTTGATGGCTGAGGAATCTGAAAAAAACCCTTTCGACGGCAGCGCAATGACCGGGTTTCTACGAATTTCGTACAGAGCCTAGAAACGAGAAATTGGATTGGGTACTTGAAGATTTGTACCCGCCCGATTATCGAGGCCATCAAGCGCTGCGCAAGCTGGGCCGATTGCAGCTTCACCTGGTATTTATGTCAGTTGTCGTGCGGCAGTAGTGTTGAGAAACTGGCAACCTACCTATCTGCTCACACGGGTTTCTAAAATGATGGTAAGTACTGACACTAAGTTGATGTTTTACCAGAACGGTAAGCTAATGACAGTGCGAGGAGACCGAAGCACACGCACCGCCTTCCGTGCGGGTCATCAACCTTTGGCAGAGACAAGCACTGACATTCAGTGCCATCCACTCCTGCTATTCACGGATGGGAAGGGTTCAGCACTTGCAACAAAGAGCAGTCAACAATCAGAATCCCATGCACATTCCCCCTACGGACACACATCACCACCATCACGAACACTGACAAACTTCAACGGCGAAAACTTAGAATTACATACGCAATGTTACTTACTGGGCAATGGATACCGCGCTTTCAGCCCCTCTCTAATGCGATTTATATCACCTGATAGTTGGAGTCCTTTTGGGGCGGGCGGAATTAATGCCTATATGTATTGCGCAGGCGATCCGATCAATCACACCGACAGGTCCGGACATATAAAGTTTTGGTTTACGAGAAGAAGTAAATCTAACGGAGTTATTATTCCCGCTCTTGTCGATGCGGCGAAAACCCATCAATCAATTTCAAGGGCCCTAGTGTCTCCTAACTTCGGCGCACCACCAACCTATGATCAAGCCAAAATTATGCATCAAGCAACAGCTATAACTGACTTATATAATGCATTTGCAAAAGACGTTAGAGAGAAAAGCAAAGCTATTCCTATACACCACCCTATCTACGGTTCGCAGCCTCCTCATTATACGACTAGACGTTACTCGGGTCAGTGGATTCTGGACGTGACCTTGAGCCACAGAGATACGACATCACCACTTAGCGACATCGAATATGGAGCTCAATTGGACTCGATTAGTGCGACCGCGTTTGGAGCCGGCATTGACGCAAATGGCCTGCCCCTTCCCGGCCGCAACACTGACACAATGTTCACACGAGATTCCTATTTCCACGAATTAAACCTAGATGCGCTTGCCTTGGACTTTCGGCGCGAGAAAACATCGTATTTTGATAAACTCATGTCATCTGTGCGATCTAATTAACTACAAACCCACTGCATGAGCGCTGCCAACCGTACTAACGCAACAGATTTGGGTGCCGCAAGCATGCCATCCGTGATGCGATCAAAGAACAGCTCGAAATCGTTCCGATGCAGATCTGTGTGATCAAGCACATCCGTAAGATTTACGGTTGCCGTGACTTCGAAGCCGCACCAGTGACAGCCGACAAGCCAGCTCAATGGATCGAGAAGAGCATGGCCAGCTTCAGCGTACTGGCCATGCTGCTGACCACTAAAGTACGTCGATGGTCTACCCCTTCATTGTTACCACCAGGTACTGGGGCCGCCAGGCATCGATATTCCAAGGCACACTTTGGCGCGTTGAGTCATCCAGTGCAGGAACAATTCCAGCCGCTGCTGAACGTGATGCGCGACAGTTTGCTGGCCAGCCAGGTCATCTACTGCGACGAAACCCGTGTTCAGGTATCGGAAGAGTCTGACAGTGAGCCACGCAGTCAACACTGGATGTGGGTATAAACGGGTGGCCTGCGAGGCAGGGGCCTGGCTGCGCCACGCACTGGAACAGCTAACGCATGCGTCGACAGTTGGTGACTACGAATCGCTGTTGCCGTGGAACTGTGAGCCCGTAGTGCCACGATATACTGAAACCTCACCTTGCGGGCAGGTGGGGTTCATGGAGCGGCGCAGTGAACACGCTTGAGAAAGGTGAAGACGGGTAAGCGCTCCATAAACCCCACCTACTCAAAGATGGGGCGGTGCGTCAGCGATGCCCTTGAGGCACGCAATTCCACGGCAGCAGGGCTTCGTAATCCTCCACCGAGGACGCCTGCGGCAGGTGTTCCAGTGCGTGGCGCAGCCACGCATTGGGCTCTTGGCCGTTGGCTTTGGCGGTTTCGACCAGGCTGTAAAGCTGGCCGCTGGCAGAGGCACCTTTGGGCGTGTCACTGAAGAGCCAGTTCTTTCTACCGATGACAAACGGGCGAATGGCGCGCTCGGCAGCGTTGTTGTCGATCGGCAAGTATCCGTGTTCGACGTAGCGTTCCAATTTGCTCCAATTGCTGGCCAAGTAGCCGATAGCTACGCCCAAGGCATTCTACGATGTCACCTGAGGTTGCGTTTTCTCGACCCAGCTTTTCAGCTGAGTCAGCAATGGCAAACTGCGCTCCACGCGGGCAGCTTTACGAACTTCATCGCTGCTGTCCTTCAAGTCGCGCCCGACGCCATAGAGCTTGTTGATCAGGTTCAACGCCATGTCAGCGCGTCCGGTCTTGCCCTTGGGCTGTACTTTTTGTGCCTCAACGAACTTGCGCCGCGCATGTGCCCAGCAGCCTAGGCGCTCAACGCCATCCTGCGCTCCGAGAGCGTTGTAGCCAGCATAATCATCGGTCATCACATAGCCGCGATACCCATCCAGCAGGCGAGTCGGTACCTCCTGCGCTCGGCTGGTAGAGTAGTCGAAAAGGATGACTGGCTTATCGGGCGGGCCGCCAATTTGTACCCACATCCAGGATTGGCTACTCGGTTCGCGGTCAAGCTCTTTCAATACCTGTACCCGAGTCTCATCGCAATGAATGATGCAGCTATTCAACAAGCTGTCGCGCATCAGGTTCAGCAGCGGCTGAAAGTGCTCGCCGCACTGGATGACCCAACGTGCCAAGGTTTGACGCGAGATATCGATGCCGTGACGACCGAGCACTTTCTCGAAACGATGAAGTGGCACGCCGCCCACGTATTTGGTGGTCAACAACATCGCCAGCACGCTGGGGCTGGCCATGCTTTTTTCGATCATCTGAGCGGGTTTATCCGCAGTCACCGGCGCTGACTCGCAGTCGCGGCAGCCATAAACCTTGCAGATGTGCTTGATGACCCGGAGCTGCATCGGGACAATTTCGAGTTGCTCGCTGACTTCTTCGCCAATGGCGTGCTTGCGGCAGCCGCACGCACACGTCAGCTCGTGCTCAGGCAGTTCATGGAAGACCTCGACACGCGGCAGATCACTGGGCAGTGGCTTGCGTTTGCCGCGGCGCTTGCTCGGTGCAATAACTTCTTCATCAGAAGCCTCGTCAGCCGGCTCTGCCAGGCTTTCTGCCTCGTCAAAGAGAGGGAGTTGGGGCGTAGCCGAATCGTTGGTCTGCTCTGTCTTACGGCCGAATAACCGCTGGCGGAGCAGCGCCACCTCTTCTTCCTCAAGGAATTTAACCTAATCAGATGTCGAGTAGCCGGGCGCAATTGAGCGGAATGAACCAGGAGATATTTACAATTTGAAACGGTTTGAAAGGTAATTTCCCTCCCCCTTCGTATCAGTTCTATTTATCTGAAAACCGAACCATCAGACGTAGCAAACCAATAGTTCCGACTACGAAAAAGGCAATGAGCTACTTTCAACGAAGACTTTTCCCACAAGTTGAGTGTTTCATGATTCATCACTAGGAAGACCCTCTCAGAAGAATCCTACTTCCCGAGAATTTTTTAAAGCACTATCCAGCCTGAACAAGAAAGAATAATAAAATATAAATTTTGACATCGCTGAATATTCTGACTAAACCCAGTTGACCCCGACTTCCGGGGCATTCTTAGGCGTTGTTATGGATACTCAATTTGGTTTTTCTCTAGTCAGCCTCAAGGGTGAAACAGGCTGTGATATGGAGGCCGAGTTCTTCGGTGGCTCAGGCGGCGCGGGTGGCTGTGGCGGGAGCGGTGGCTGCGGAGGAGGCGGCGGATGTAGCGGTGGTAGCGGTGGCAGCGGCGGTAGCGGTGGCAGCGGCGGTAGCGGTGGCAACGCACTCACTCAAGTGGAAGTAAACGACCGAACAATCCGCCAATAGGTATATCGGCGCGAGGGTGCGCCGGTATACCTCTGATCGAGACCTAGAATATGAGCTCAATAAGAATATATAATTACGAAATTCTTAACTTTGATCCAGAACCGGTGATTTTCTCGGCAGCAGGCTTCACACGCATCACTGAACCTAAATTGGTAACTGCATTAAACCACTTAACTGAATTTAACTCACAACTCATACATCACAATGAACTTCAAGATCTCCTGACAAACAATTCACTCGAACCAGAACCTACAATCGAATTCCTGAAGTCTCTGTCAATCATCAAAGAATCACAGCAACCACCACACATTGAGCGCATTGTTTTGTGGTTAGACTGGGAATTGCCAAGCGCCGTTGAAGACTGGCTAATAGAAAGTAGTAGCGGATTACTGAGCATCGTACACAACTGCCAACTAAGCACCGAAAATAGAGTAAATCCTACATTATTCATTCTCGCTCACAGCAAGCTAAAGCCAGCAAGCGCGAGGAAAACTTATTTTGAACTAGCCAAAAATAATCCCGATGGTGCCATTAGCATTGGCTTCGTCAGCAATCACTACTTCCACCTTACGGAAGCTTACGTACCCTCCATCGGAAATCCATGTGCTTTTTGCACACTGGATAGAATTGCCCACTACGAAACTATTCGCGGAAGCAATCACCAGTGGAGCCAAATATGGAAGTTTTGCAATACAAGCAATGTCGATCTTCCAAGGACACATTTGAATCCCTTACAGAGCGCTTTGATTCTAGGCGCCATTGGCGACTTTGCCTCGAGGTTCACCCACCTACCAAAATCAGGTATCACGCAGGACGCTTTCTTACTTTCAAAGACGTTAAATCTAACTGATGGATCACTCATAGAAGAAAGTAGCATTCACTGGCCACTGTGTGAATGCATTGGAGATAAACCATAAGCCTGTCACACGACCACTATATGAGGTACATATCTTTCCAAACACTTGAAGAAACACTGACCTTTAATTCCAAGGGGAATTATGTCATAAACAAGATCAATCGCCACGCGACAAGACTTCATCAGATCCCTGATAAAGAAATTGCAGCAATGGCAGGAAACGAACTACTCCTAAATATTCTAGAAACTGATACTACACTTCATCCAGAACAGCTTGCCCCCTTACCCCCTGAACACCCACTTCACAGAAATGAATCATGCACGCATTTCTCACAGAGGGCGATTGACTTTTCACTCATCCAAGCACTGGCTGCGCCCATTGTCAGAAAACATGATCATGCATATAAGCGTGGGTATCCTAGTGGAGGCGCACTTTATCCTGTAGAGGTTTTTTTTGTAAACCTCAACCATGATTCAAATAGCTGGCCCGGATCATGCGACGTTTTACATCTTTTACCCAACTCAAGAAGCTTTGAAGTCCACAGCCCTGACATCAATATGGCCGATGTCACATCAGCTATTCTCCCTCTTGATCAAGAAATTGGAGCACCCTCGGCAGCACTCATTTTCCTCGCCTACCTTCCAAAAGCGCTATGCAAGTATAAACAGCGTGGCTATCGACTAGGCTCTGTGTGAAAAGTCTTGAGACGAAGGTCAGGCAAGGCGAAAACAGCCGAGGAAGCGGAGTTTACGTGTTGTAAATGAGCATTCCGAGGCTGTTTTCAACGCAGCATCACCGAGTATCAAGGCTTTTCACACAGAGTCTAGCAGCAATGGAGGCTGGCTCCATGTACATGCTGGTGGATTTGCAGTGCAAAGCGCTCAACCTCAGAAGTAGACCCTGGTCAGGATTTACCGACTATCAAGTGACGCAGGCTTTAAACCTCAATCCTGGATTGTTTATACCTCTGTGCGTACAATTCATAGGGTGAATCATGAATCACTATAATGAAATACATTTTCAGTTACTGCCCGATTTTGAATTTCATAGACCTGCTGCGGTTAAGCATCTACCTCACAGCGTAGAATGCGGGAGTCGTTGGCGTACGAATGGCTCAAGCGCCGGTTGGAACAGCGAGGTGGTCAAAGCTGCAACTGGCGAGCATTTAGAGCGTAAGCACTTTTATCTGGACATTGCGGTCAGCGATAAAAATCCAATCAGTCAAGGGCTGTATCCAAATGAGACCGCTGCGCTGACTTCAGCAATAGCTCAAACCGCAAAAGACAACTCAAAGACCGAAATATCCTCGCATCTATTTGACAGGACAGAGGTGTATCGAATCGTTGACCTCTCTCGCTGCTCGATACCTACAGCCCTCATCACACTAAACTCATGCACAGACATTGATGATAACAGGTTTTACCCTAATAGAGACACCTGCGGATGTAGCGCACATTCAAGTCTCGAATTAGCAATACTGGGCGCTATCAAAGAAGCACTGGAAAGACAGTTTTTCCTCAGATGCTGGCTGACAAAAACTTGTTCTAATGTCATCTCCTTGAGCGAAGCGACCTCGGTGCTATCCGGTCGTGCAAGCAAGAAGCTCCTGAAAGCGCTTTCTAACGCTGGCGACATCGCGTTCTTGGATCTTACAGATAAAAGATTTCCAGGTCGCTGTGTTCTAGCATGTTATGGCGACGACTCAGCTAAAACTAAGCCTGTCAGATTCTGCGCCGGAATGTCCTACGCCTCTGATCTTGAGAGCGCACTGGAAAAATCATTGATAGAGCTCTGGCAAACCTTTCGCTACATGCATTCATTCTTCTCCACAGCCAAAGATATTAATGCAGTTGAAGATTCATATTTGCGCCACTTCTTATCATGCAATCGATACTCAACCTATAGCGCGATGACTTCCGTCACTTCCACATCCCCGCAGTGCGATAATGAGCATGCTCAGCAAAATTTTGATACTGCTACGCTTATGCGTACGCTAAAAACTCTTAAATTCGATGGTTATCTTTATGTGACCACCACGGTCTGCGCAGAAAGAATTGTTTATTTTTGTAAGTACACATCTCCAAATCTCTTTCTACATATGAATAATTCGTCGCACTTCAACCTGCATAACAGATACTCTCAAGACTTCCAAGACCAATTCATCGTCGAACAACTCAATACGATGGTACCTTTCCCATGACAGCAAAAAAAAACACAACAAAACACACATTGGTCAGGCTTTTCCATATCTCCCTGATTCTTATAAAAGAGCATATCAGAGATACTTCCAGCTTTTTATGGACTTCAGCTGCACCCTGCATACTTTATTTCATTGTGGCCCGAACCTCAAACTTACCCTATCTGAAACAAGCGGGTTGGTTCTATGCCTACATATCTGCCAACGTCGCCTTTTTTGGATTCAGTTTTTACTTAATCGGCAGGAGAGAGAGCGGCTTTACCCGTTCTTTCATTTATCGAAAGGGGCCGATGCTATATTTTCTTACCGCTCAAATGATCAGCTATGCGCTGATGAGCTTAGTTTACGCATCACTATTCTATTTAATCACCAAACCGTTACATGGCTCATACTCACTACAAGAATACACGTTTATCCTTGCATGTTTTTCAACAAGTTATCTCGGCTTCACACTCATCGGCTTAATAATAGCCTCTCTCCCCCTCACGTTCAGCACGGCCGGCACCCTTTTCTCGCTTCTGTCATTCCTCATGCTCGTCTCAAGCTATCTCGGCGCTGCCACCGTTGAGTCCCAGCACCCTGTAGTCATGCTCCTTAACCCACTAATTGTGAGTACCCGGCTTTTTCACGGCGACCTCGCTCTCGGAATGGTCTTCCCACCCTTATTCATGCTGTCCATCATAGCGATCTACCTGACAGCCAAGCATTCTAGAATTCAACCGGTTTGGAGCCGTTACTGATGCGCCTACTAACCCTCACCGAACTTTCCTTCTCGTATCCAAAAAGGCTTTTGTTTCACAAGATAAATATCGACTTATCGCCCGGCGAAGCAGTGGGCATTCTAGGCTGCAACGGTGCCGGAAAGACCACACTGTTCGACATTATCAGTGGACTTCGGTACCCGACGGGTGGCGTGATTTGCAATAATGCTCGTCACCCCACCTACCTGACTCAGATCCTCACACCGCCTCCACAGCTTCGAATGGGGGAGGTTTACAAACTCATTACGCTTTTAAATATGCCAACATTGCTAAGCATTGATCAGGCCATCGTGCGCCTTGATGGGTGGTCTCCCGCATTGGGCCGGCGCTTTTCAGAGATTGCGCAAAAAAAGGCGTCCAAATGCAGTTACGGGGAAGTGCGCAGCTTCATCAGCTTGACGCTCTTGTTGACGGGCAGTGACTTGATCATGCTCGACGAGCCGACCGCGGGGGTAGATCCTGAATTTCGGCATTATATTTGGTTGGGCATCAAGAGCGCCTGCCGTGAGGGCGCCAGCGTCATGGTATCGTCCCATTACACACAGGAAATCGTAGATAACTGCACCCGCTTTTACATGCTCGCCCATCAACAACTTCAGGCTTTCGATAACGCAGATCAATTGCTTGCTCGGTACCAGGCCAACTCACTGGATGAGGCGTTTATAAAGGCGCTAGCTGTATGATCGGTCACGGAAGTCGTTATCACAGGCGCAGTGAACACGCTTGAGAAAGGTGAAGACGGCAGCTTGCGAGGCCCCCTTGAGCCGCGACCCGAGCGAGCCAGCTCGTGTCCTTAGGGCTGCGCAGCAGCCCCAAGGATTTCAGCCCCGCCAATCATCCGGCGTCGTCAGCCTTTGAACGAACGGGCGATTACCCATCGCCCGCCGCCCCTCAAAACCCTTCCAACTCCGCCATCAAGTCACTCAACCGGTCCACCTTGTCTTCATCCAGGGCGCTGCCCTGCAGTCCCTCCACGTACACGGCCAATTCCGCCACCGTGCTGCACTCGAACATCGCCCGCAATGGCACGTTCAGCTGAAGTTGCTTCTGCACCCGCGAGGCGATCTGGGTGGCCAGTAGCGAGTGCCCGCCCAGTTCGAAGAAGTTGTCGTGTACGCCAACCCGGTCGGCCTTGAGCACCTCGGCCCAGATACCGGCCAGCAGGCCTTCGAGCTCGCTGCGCGGTGCCTGATAGGCCTGGTTGTGCTGGTTGCCGATGTCGACGGCGGGCAGGGCCTTGCGGTCGAGCTTGCCGTTGGCGTTGTGAGGCAAGGCTTCGAGCCAGGCCCAGTGCAGGGGCACCATGTACTCGGGCAGCTCGGCGCGCAGGTGCGCCTTGAGCTGAGCGAGCACGGTGTCGTCGCCCTTGACCCCGTGGTGCGGCACCAGATAACCCACCAGATGCTTGCCGTTGACTCCATCCTGCACGGCCACCGCTGCATCGCGGACCTGCGGCTGCTCGTGCAGCCGGGCTTCGATTTCACCCAGTTCGATACGATAACCGCGAATCTTCACCTGGTGATCGATACGGCCCACGTACTCGAACACCCCGTCAGGTCGCTGGCGGGCCAGGTCGCCGGTGCGGTACACACGCTCGCCGGGTGCACCGTAAAGGTGGGGAATGAACGCCAATGCCGTGCGTGCCGGGTCGCCCACATAGCCTCGCCCCACGCCCGTACCCGCCACGCACAACTCACCCACGGCGCCCAGCGGCACCAGTTGCTGTTCATCGCCCAGCAGGTACAGCCGGTTATTGTCGGTCGGGGTGCCGATGGGCAAGTAGCTGCCCTGGGTGGAGGCGACATCGACACGGAAGAACGCTACGTCATCCGAGCATTCCGCTGGCCCGTAGGCGTTGACCAGGTCGATCCGTGGGTAACGCTGCAACCACTGCGCCGCCAACTCCGGTGGCATGGCTTCGCCGGTTGGCAGCATCCAGCGCAGGCCGTCCAGCGCCTGGTGTTCGTTGGCAAGCATGCTCTGGATCAGCGATGGCACGCTCTCAAGGACGGTGATGCCGGTGGCCTGCACATGGCTGAGCAGGCCCTGGGGATCGTGGGCAATGGCGTTGGGCACGATTTCGACCCGGGCGCCGAACAGCGGCGCGGCCAAAAACTGCCACACCGAAATGTCGAAGCTCTGCGACGCCGTCTGCGCGATGACATCGTGTTCGGCCAGCGCCAGGTAGGGCACCTTGCTCAGCTGGTTGTTGAGCATGCCGCGCTGTTCCACCATCACGCCCTTGGGCAAGCCGGTGGAGCCTGAGGTGTAGATCACGTAGGCGAGGTTGCCCGGGCCGCTGTAGACCTCAGGGTTGTGGCTGGCCGTGGTGCAGGTCTGGACGGTTTCCCACACCAGCAACTGGGGCCGTACGGCAGGGTCCATGGCTTGCAGCAAGGCCTGCCCCTGCTCGGCGCAGGCCGCGCTGCACACCAGCACTGGCGCGCGGCTGAGCTCAAGAATGCTTTGCAGGCGCGCCGTAGGCAGGCCTGGGTCCAGCGGCAGGTAACCGGCACCGGCCTTGAAGCTGCCCACGATCATGCCCAGCAGTGGCAAACCACGATCGGCCAGCAGGGCCACCGGCTGATCCACCCGGACACCCGCCTCGATCAGTGCATGGCCCAGGCGGTTCGCCGCCAGGTTCAGCCCGGCATAGTCGTACTCGGCGTCCAGGCACCGGGCCACGGTACGCTGGGGATGGGCGGCCACGCGCGTCTCGAACTGCGCGACATAGCTGTGCTCCAGGGGGTAGGCCCGCTGGGTGTTGTTGCATGTCTGGAGCAAGAAACGCTGTTCCTCGGCGCCCACCAGCGGCAACGCTTGCACTTGTCCGTCGAAGCCCTGGACCAGCGCCAGGAGCAGGCGTTTGAATTCGGCCAGCAAGCGCTCGACCGTCGGGTAGTCGAAGTAGCGCTGGTCGAACGAGAGGTGCAGGCCCAGGTCATCACCTGGGTAACAGACCGCGGTGAGCGGGAAATTGGTGTGGGTGCGGCCTGAGTCGGAGGTGGCATCCAGGTGCTGGGCGTGGGCGAGCACGGCGGTTTCCACCGGGGCGTTCTCGAACACGAACAGGCTGTCGAACAAGGGCTGGCCCTTGGGCAGTTCGCTGCACGCCTGGATGTCCACCAGTGGCAGGTATTCGTACTCGCGCAGTTCCATGTTGCGCTCCAGCAAACCCTGCAACCACTGGCGCACACTGCACCCCTGGCCGGCCGCTGGCAGCTGTACGCGCAGCACCACGCTGTTGATGAACAGGCCGACGGTGCGCTGCATCTGCGGCATGCTCACCGGCCGACCCGCCACGGTCACGCCGAAGGCCACGTCGCGCTCGCCGCTGTAGCGCGCCAGCACCAGGGCCCAGGCCGCCTGGGCGAAGGTGTTGACGGTCAACTGGTGGGCCTGGGCCAGCTCGCGCAGGCGAGCGCCCTCACTGACCGCCAGGCGTGTGTAGCAATCGCCGACGATCATGCCGCTGCCCGCATGCTCATGGCGCAGCGGGCGGTCGCTTGGCAGTGCCGTGGCGCGCTCGAAGCCGGCCAGGTTGGCTTGCCACCAGGCGCGCGCGTCGTCCAGCCCCTGGCGCTGCAGCCAGCCGATGTAGTCGCGGTAGCGCGGCGGCACCGGTAGTTGCGCCTGCCGGCTCTCGCCCAGCGCCTGGTAGATTTCGAAGAAATCGTTCATCAGCAGCGAGCGGCACCAGGCATCGATGAGGATGTGGTGGTTGCTCATCATGAACCAGTAGCGCGCATCGGCCACACGCACCAGGCGCAGGTGGAACGGCGGCGTGTGCAACACGTCGAAGCCGGCTTCGCGCTCCTGCTTGTGCAGGGCTTGCAAGCGAGCCTCCTGGTCGGCGTCGTCCAGGTCGCGCCAGTCCTGGTAATCCATGGCCAGTTGCCCGGGCTTGTGGATGATCTGCAGCATGGCCTCGCCGCTGTTCCAGCTGAACGAGGCGCGCAAGGCTTCGTGCCGCGCCACCACCTGTTGCCAGGCCAGGGCGAAGCGCTGGGGGTCGAGTGCGCTGTTGATGCGATAGCGATCCTGCATGTAGTACAGGCCGGTGCCGGGTTCGAGCAGGGTGTGCAGCAGCATGCCTTCCTGCATGGGGGTCAGCGGGTAGACGTCCTCGATCAGGTTGGCTGGCACGGGCAGCGCGTCGATCTGCGCCTGGGTAAGGTGCGCCAGGGGGAAGTCCGAGGGGGTGTAGCTGCCCTGCCCGTCTGCCAGGCAATGGTCGACCAGCGCTACCAGCTCTTGGCGATAGGCATTTGCCAGTGTGGCGATGGTGTGCGGTTCATAGCGTTCACTGCTGAATGTCCAGCGCAGTTGCAACGCACCGCCGTAGACCTGGCCATCGACACTCAGCCAGTTGGGCAGCGGCGCATCCGGGTCATGGGCCAGGCCCACCGGCGCGTCCAGCGGCGTGAACAGCGCGCCGTCGTCGAACTGCTGGTCGAACTGCCCAAGGTAGTTGAAGGTGATACGCGCTTGCGCCAGGGCCGCCATGTGCTCGCGCGTTGCCGGGTCCGCCAGGTAGCGCAGCACACCGTAGCCAAGGCCCTTGTGCGGCACCTGGCGCAACTGCTCCTTGATGTGCTTGATGGACGCCGCCAGAGCTTGGTCATCATCCCCTGCCAGGGGCGACAGGCTCAACGGGTAGGCATTGGTGAACCAGCCGACGCTGCGGGTCAGGTCCATGTCCTCGAACAACCCGTCGCGGCCATGGCCTTCCAACTGTACCAGCGCCTGCGGCTGACCCGTCCACTGGCACAGGGTGCGGGCAAGTGCCGTCAGTAGCAGGTCATTGACCTGGGTGTGGTAGGCCGCAGGCGCCTGCTGCAGCAACTGGCGGGTCTGCTGCGCATCCAGGCTGATGGTCACGGTACGGGCATGACGCTGCAAGTTACCGCCTTGTGGATGATCGCAGGGCAGCTCATGGCGTACCTCGCCCACTTGGGCCTGCCACCTGCCCAGCTCATCACGCAGCGAATCGCTGCTGGCATAGGCGGCCAGCCGCGCCGCCCAATCACCTGGGGCATGGGTCTTGGCCGGCAAGGCCTGGCCTCGGTACAGCGCCTGCAGGTCTTCGAGCAGGATGCGCCAGGAAACGCCGTCGACCACCAGGTGATGGATGGCCACTGCCAGGCGTTGCTCGCCCTCCCCGTCACTTACCAGCAAGGCACGGAGCAACGGACCGCGCTGCAGGTCGAGGCTGCGTTGCAGGTCGGTGTATAGCGCCTGGCAATCGTCCAGGTCGGCGACCGTGGCCGACCACAAGAGCTGTTGATCATCAGGCTGGGCGTACTCGCCCTGCCAATGGCCAGCCGCATCGCTGAAACGCAGGCGCAAGCTGTCGTGGTGCTCGACCAGGGCGGCCAGCGCGGTTTGCAGCCGGGTCTCGTCCAGCGGCATGCGGCATTGCAACAGCACGGCCTGGTTCCAGTGCTGCGGCTGCGCCAAGGCGCTGTCGAAGAACCAGTGCTGGATCGGGGTCAGCTGGGCGATACCCTGGCGCAGGCCTTGCTCAATGCTGTCGGTGGCCCGCACCGGCTGCACGATGGCCGCCAGGGCCTGGATGGTCTGGTGCTGGAACAGGTCGCGCGGGGTGAATTGCAGGCCGGCCTGGCGCGCACGGCTGACCACCTGGATCGACAGGATCGAGTCACCGCCCAGTTCGAAGAAATTGTCCTGAACGCCGACCTGATCGACGTTGAGCACCTCGCCCCAGACCTGCGCCAATTGCGCTTGCACATCATTGGCAGGCGCCTGGTACTGCTGGCGAGCCTGGTCGAGGTCGGGCAGCGGCAAAGCGCGGCGGTCCAGCTTGCCGTTGCCCATCAGCGGCAGGGACTCGAGTAGCACCAGGTGCGCCGGCACCATGTAGTCCGGCAGATGCTGATGGGCATGGGCCCTCACCGCCTCGCGCAGCTGTTGCTGGGCATGGGTGTCGGCAGCTGCGTACGGGCTTACGAGGTAGCCGACCAGTTGCCGTACGCCCTGCATGTCCACGGCGATGACCACCGCTTCATCCACATCGGCATGGGCCTGCAAGCGGCTTTCGATTTCACCCAGCTCGATACGGAAGCCGCGGATCTTCACCTGCTGGTCGGCGCGCCCGATGTACTCCACCAGGCCATCCTGGCCCAGGCGCACCAGATCGCCAGTGCGGTACAGGCGCCCGCCTGTGTGGCTGAAAGGGTCGGCGACGAAACGTTCGGCGGTGAGGCCGGGGCGGTCGTGGTAGCCCTGGGCCAGGCCAGCGCCGCCCACATACAGCTCACCGATGCCACCCTGGGGCAACAGGGCCAGGTCGTCATCGAGGATGTAGGCCGTGCGTTGACCGATCACCCGCCCGATGGGCACGCTGCCCAGGTCGGCCGCCAGTGTTTGCGGGGCCAGGGCGGCCAGCGGCATGACCACGGTTTCGGTGGGGCCATAGGCGTTGAACAGCTGATCAGGGATGAAAGCCTGGCGGATACGCTGCAGGTGCTCGCCGGTCAATGCCTCGCCCCCGGTGATCACCAGGCGCACCGGCAGGCACTCGCCCTGTAGGGCCAGATGCTGGGCCAACTGACTGCCGTAGCTGGGCGTGAAGCCCAGCACACTGACATTTTGCTCTCGCACCAGCTGGCAGATCTCGTCGGCGCCCCATTGCCCTTGGGCACGGATGACCACGCGTGCGCCACACAGCAGCGGCACCCATAGCCGTTCGCTGGCCGCGTCGAAATTGATGGAATAGAAATGCAGCTCGCAATCGTCGCTGCGCATGCCGAACGCCTCGATCACCGCCTGGCAGTGCATGGCGAACTCGCCATGGCTGACCACCACACCCTTGGGTTTGCCGGTGGAGCCGGAGGTGTAGATCAGATAAGCCGGGTGCTGCGCCAGGCTCACATCGTCCAGCGGCGCCTCGCTGTAGGCACCCAGCGTCGGCTGATCGTCTTCAAGGCTCCAGCAGGCCAGGTGCTCCGGCAGCGGCCCGAGGTCCTGCAGCAAGCGGCGTTGGCTAAGCAGCACGCCGACCTGGCTGTCCTCGATCATGTAGCGCAAGCGGTCCAGCGGGTACTCCGGGTCGAGCGGCACGTAGGCGCCGCCGGCCTTGAGTACAGCCAGCAGGCCGACGACCATGTCCAGCGAACGTTCGAGCGCCACGCCCACCCGCACCTGCGGGCCGACACCGCGCTCGCGCAAGGCACGGGCCAGGCGGTTGGCCTGCTGATCGAGCTCGCCGTAGCTCAGATGCTGGCCGGCGAACGTCAGGGCCCGTGCGTGTGGGTATTGGACCGCCTGGGCCGCGAACAGCCCATGCAGCGTATACCGCGCCGCACTGCTCGGCTCACCACACAGCTGCGCGACCAGCCCCTGCTGTTCGGCACCGCTGAGCATCGGCAGCTCGCACAGGCGTTGCTGCGGCTGATCCAGCAGACCGACCAGCAACTGCTGCCAGTGCGCAGCCATGCGCGCGATGCGTGGTGCGTCGAACAGGTCCTGGCTGTAGGTCAGGCAGCAGCCCAGGCGGCCATCGAGGTCCGTGACCTCCAGGTAAAGGTCGAACTTGGTGGCGGCTGCGTCGTTGACCAGGTAGTCCACCTGCATGCCGGCCAGCGTACGGCTTTGCTGGAAGGCCCAGCGCTGCACGTTGCACATCACCTGGAACAGCGGGTTGTAGGCGCTGCTGCGCGGTGGGTGCAAGGCCTCGACCAGTTGTTCGAACGGCAGGTCCTGGTGGGACTGCCCCTCGATGGCTGCCTGGCGCACCTGCTCGAGCACCTGGGCACCGGTCATCTGGCCGTCCAGCTCGCAGCGCAGCACCTGGGTATTGAGGAAGGCACCGATCAGCCCTTCGCTCTCGGGGCGGATGCGGTTGGCCACCGGGGCGCCGATGCGCAGGTCGCGCTGGCCGCTGTAACGATGCAGCAGCACGGCCAGGGTAGCGGTCATGGTCATGAACAAGGTCAGGCCACGCTGGCTATTGAAGGCGTGCACGCGCTGCACCAGCGCAGGGTCAAGCTCGAACCTGTAGAGCTCGCCCTTATGGCTTTGCACGGCAGGCCGAGGACGGTCGGTGGGCAGCGCCAGTACCGGGTGTTCCTGGCCCAGCCGCTGTTTCCAGTAGGCCAGCTGGCGAGCGCCCTCACCGCTGTCCAGCCATTGCCGTTGCCATACGCTGTAGTCCAGGTACTGGACGGGCAAAGGTGCCAGCGGCGACTCACGGTCGTCGACGAAGGCTTCGTACAGCTCGCCCAGTTCGCGGGCAAAAATGTCCATGGCCCAGCCTTCGGTGACGATGTGATGCAAGGTGAGCACGAAGACGTGTTCGCGCTCTTGCAGCTTGACCAAGCAGGCACGCAGCAGGGGGCCACTTTCCAGGTTGAACGCTTGGTGTGCCTGCTGGTCGGCCAACTGTTGCAGGCTGTGCTGGCGAGCAGCGTCGGGCAGTGCGCTGAAATCTTGCCAAGCCAGCTGCAGGTTGCTGTCGTCGGCCACGCACTGGTAAGGCACGCCCTCGATGCTGGGGAAGGTGGTGCGCAGGGTTTCGTGACGCACGATTAACGCGTGCAACGCCCGCTCGAAGGCATCCACATGCAAGGTTCCGCGCAGGCGCGCCATGCCACCGACGTTGTAGGCCGGGCTGTTGGGCTCCATTTGCCAGAGGAACCACATGCGCTGTTGCGAATAGGAAAGCGCCACCGCCTGACGGCGATCCACGCGCGGGATGTCACCTTGCGCATTGCGTTCACCGCTTGCCTGGATGCGCGCAACTTCGGTACAGAAAGCGCCCAGCTCGCTGGCGTCGAACAAGGCCTTCAACGGTAGTTCGACGTCGCAGGCCTGGCGCGTGCGCGAGACGATTTGCGTCGCCAACAAGGAGTGCCCGCCCAGGGCGAAGAAATCGTCCTGCAAGCCGACCTGGGGCAGGCCCAGCACTTCGCACCAGATGGCCGCGACCTGTCGTTGCAAGGGGCTGTGCGGCTCGATGTGTTCACGTTGCTGCCACACAGGCGCCGGTAATGCCTTGCGATCGACCTTGCCATTCGGGCCGAGCGGCATCTGCGCCAGCCACATGAGCTGTGCTGGCACCATGTAGGCCGGAAGCTGCCCGGCGAGTGCCGCAAGCAGGGGGCCCGATTCGGCGGTGCCACTGTAGTAACCCACCAGTTGTGCACCTACGGTGTCCTGGTGAACCTGCACCACCGCCTGCTCGACGCCGGCCTGGGCCAGCAGGCAGGCCTGCACTTCTTCGGGCTCCACACGGAAGCCGCGGACTTTCACCTGGTGGTCCAGGCGCCCCAGGTACTCGAGCGCCGGGTACTGCACCAACCAGCGCACTCGGTCGCCGCTTCGGTACAGGCGCTGGCCGTTGCCGCCGGGCTGGGGCACGAAGCGCTCGGCCGTCAGGCCAGGGCGGCCCAGGTAGCCACGGGCCAGGCCCGTGCCACCCAAGTACAGCTCGCCGGGTACGCCAGGTACGCTCAAGTGCAGCTCATCGTCCAGCACCTGGCACAACACATTGCCCAGCGGGCGACCCATGGGCGAATGCCCACCGTCGCTGGCGGTGCAATGCCAGTGGGTGACGTTGATGGCGGTTTCGGTCGGGCCGTAACGGTTGTGCAGCTGCACCTGTGGCAGCACCTGCAACACCCGATCCCGCAGGGCGGCCGGCAACGCCTCGCCGCCAGAGAACAGGCGGCGCAGGCTGCTGCAGCCTGCGGCCAGGGGCTCCTGCACGAACACCTGCAACAGAGGCGGCACGAAATGCAAGGTCGTCACGCCATGGGCCTGCACCAGCGCTGCGATGCGCTGCGGGTCGCGGTGCTCACCGGCACCGGCAAGCACCAGCTTGCAACCGGTGATCAGCGGCCAGAAACATTCCCACACCGAAACATCGAAACTGATCGGCGCCTTCTGCATCAGCACGTCGTCCGCGCCCAGTGCGTAGGTCGCCTGCATCCACTGCAGCCGCTCGGCGAGCGCCCCGTGGGTGTTGCCCACGCCCTTGGGCTGGCCGGTGGAGCCGGAGGTATAGATCACGTACGCCAGGTTGTCGGCGTCCAGGTGCAGCCGGGGCGGTTGGCTCGGCCAGTTGTCCAGGTGCAGTTGGTCCAGCGCGATCACGCCAACGCCCTGCACGTGCGGCAAGGTAGCCAATTGGCTGCTGTGGGTGAGCAGCAAGCCGGCGTTGCAGTCGGCCAGCATGTAGGCCAGACGCTCGGCCGGGTACTCCACGTCCAGGGGCACATAGGCGCCGCCGGCCTTGAGGATGGCCAGCAGGCCTACCAGCAGCTGGGGCGAGCGCTCGATGGCGATGGCCACGCAGGTATCGGGGCCAATGCCCTTGTCGCGCAGGTAATGGGCCAGGCGATTGGCCTGCTGATGCAGTTCGGCGTAGCCGAGGCTGCCGCCTTCCCACACCAGTGCGGTGCGCTGCGGGTGCAGGCGAGCCTGCTCGTTGAGCTGTTCGACCAGCAACTGTGGCGGCTGCGCAGCCGGCGCTTGCCCCCAGCCCAGCAACCGTGCGCGGCTCGCCTCATCCAGCAAAGGTACCTCGCCGATGGGCAGTTGCGGCGTTTCGCAGACGTGCTCGAACAGGCTCAACAGCTGCTGGGCAAGCCGCGCCACCGTGTCCTGCTCGAACAGCTCGCTGGCGTAGTCGAATGCCAGGCGCACACGGCCCTGATGGTCTTCTTCGCTGTGCAGTTGCAGGTCGAATTTGGCTTCCCGGCTGTGCCAGGGCAGTTCTTCGGCCAGCAGGCCCGGCAGGCGTCGCAACGCCGACAGGTCGCGCTGCTGGTGGTTGAACATGACCTGGAACAGGCCTTGTTCCCGGGCCTGGGGCAACGCCTCGACCAACTGCTCGAACGGCAGGTCCTGGTTGGCCTGTGCCTCCAGGGTGGCCTGGCGCACCTGGCCGAGCAATTCGGCGAACGGCAGCCGGCCATGGACCTGGGCGCGCAGCACCTGGGTATTGATGAAGAAACCCACCAGCCCTTGGCTTTGCAGACGCGAGCGGTTGGCATTGGGCACACCGACGCGGATGTCGGCCTGGCCGGTATAGCGGTGCAGCAGCGCCTGCCAGCCCGCCAGCAGCACCATGAACAGGCTGCAGTGGTGTTGATGTGCCAGGGCCTTGAGGGCCTGGGACAGGTGCGCGGGCACCTTCACGTTCAGGCGTGCGGCGTGGTTGCCACGGTCGCTGGCGTGGGGATGGTCGGTGCACAGGTCCAGGACCGGCGCTGCATCGTCCAGCTGATCGAGCCAGTAGGCGAGCTGACGCTCGGCTGCACCCTCTGCCAACCACGTGCGCTGCCAGTTGCCGTAGTCGGCGTAGCCCAGCCCGAGCGGGGTCAGCTTGGGTTCAAGACCCTGGCAATACGCCGCATAGAGGCGCGCCAGCTCGTCCATGAGCAGGGTGAGCGACCAGCCGTCGGCGGCAATGTGGTGCAGGGTGACCCAAAGCTGGTGATGCTCCTCGTCCAGATGGACCAGCGTCAGGCGCAGCAGCGGACCCTCCTGCAGATCGAACGGCAGGCACGCCTCGGCCTCTCGCTGGCTGTCGACCTGCTCAGGCGCTTGCCCCTGCAGGTCGAGCCGCTGAAGGTTCACCGGCAGGTCAGCCAGGATGCGTTGCACTGCCTGGCCGTCGACTTCGCTGAACACCGTGCGCAAGGCTTCGTGGCGGGCCACCAGCGCCTGCAGGGCGGCTTCCAGAGCAGGTTCGTCCAGGGCCCCGCGCAGTTGCAGGCCAGCAGGGATGTTGTAGGCAGCCGACTGCGGCTGCAGTTGCCAGAGCAGCCACAGGCGGTTCTGCGCCAGCGACTGGGGCAGTGGCCTGTCGCGGGGCAACAGCTCGATGGCCTCTGTTTGCTGGCCTTGGGCAAGGCTTGTGGCAACCGCCTGGGTATAGTCGGCCAGCACCGGGGCCTCGAAAAGGGTGCGCAGGCTCAGCTCGATGCCCAAGGCGTCAGCCAGCGCTGCCGTGACCTGGGTGGCAGCAATGGAGTTGCCGCCCAACAGCATGAAATGATCGTCCGCCGCCACCGCCTCGACCTTGAGGATGTCGCACCAGAGACGGGCGATTTGCGCCTGCAACCCGTCGCCGGTCACAGCCTGGGTGGCCGGCAAAGCGGGTTGGGGAAAGCGCGCGTAGCAATCGAGGGTGCCATCGTCCATGCGCAGGCGACAGGCCGAGCGCTGGAGTTTGCCGCTGGAGGTCTTGGGCAAGGCACCCGGGTTGAGCAAGAGGACCACGGCCGGGGCCTGGCGGCAGGCATCGGCGAGGACGTGACGAAGCGTTTTGATCAGAGCCTCGGGGGCTGTCGTCTTCTGCACGTTGCGGCTGATCTCCACCGCCACGCCAATGGCTTGCTCACCCTCGTGCTCGACGGCGAATACGGCCACCCTGCCCTTGCGCAGCGCAGGGACCTCACGCTCAAGGGTCTTTTCCAGGTCCTGCGGGTAGAGGTTCTGCCCGCGCACGATGAGCATGTCTTTCAGGCGACCGGTGACGAACACCTCGCCGCCGCGCATGAAACCCAGGTCGCCTGTGCGCAGCCAGCGCTGGCCATCCGCCTCGACGAACGTCTGGGCGCTGGCCTGGGCGTTGCGCCAGTACCCGTGGGCGATGCTTGGCCCGGCGGCCCAGATTTCCCCCACCTGGTTGTCCGCCAGCACCTGGCACTGCCCGGGGTCGACGATGCGTACCGCATGGCCTGGTTGTGGCCAGCCGCAGCTCATCACCACGCTGCCCTCGCCCGGCTCGGCGCGGTTTTCGGCAAAGGCCTGCGCATCGAGCGCCAAGGCGCCGATGCCCTCACCGCGGCGGCTGCCGCTGACGAACAACGTCGCCTCAGCCAGCCCGTAGCTGGCGAAGAAGCTGTGTGGCTTGAAGCCGCAGGCCTGGAAGGTGTCGGCGAAGGTGGCCAGGCTGTCCTGGCGAATCGGCTCGGAACCCGAGTAGGCCACCCGCCAGCGGCTCAGGTCGAGCCCGGCCAGTGAAGCCTTGCTGATCCGCTCGCTGCACAGGCGGTACGCAAAGTCAGGGCCGCCGCTGATGGTGCCGCCGTACTCACTGATAGCCTGCAACCACCGCAGCGGCCGCGCCAGGAAATAACCCGGCGACATCAGTACGCAGGGCACGCCGCTGAAGATCGGCTGCAGCAGCCCGCCGATCAGGCCCATGTCGTGGTAGAGCGGGAGCCAGCTGACGATCACGTCGTCAGGGTTCAGGTCGATACCAAAGCCGTGGCGGATCAGCTGTTCGTTCGCCACCAGGTTGCCGTGGCTGACCTGCACTCCTTTTGGCAGGGCCGTGGAGCCGGACGTGTACTGCAGGAACGCGATGTCATGGGGTTGCAATGCAGGCTCGCGCCAATCCGCCGCCCGTGCAGGATCGAGCCGGTCAACGGCCAGCAGCTCCGGGGCCTGCACGGCTTGCAGCGCCTCCAGGCCCTGAAGGCTTTCTTGCAATCGCGCGATGGTCAGCAGCAGGCGCGGCTCGGCGTCGTCGATGATCGAAAGCAGGCGCTCCTGATGGTGCTGACGCGCGGACTCCGGAGGGTAGGCCGGCACCGCGATGACGCCGGCATACAGGCAGCCGAAGAACGCCGCCACGTAGTCCGGGCCGCTGGGAAACAACAGCACGGCACGGTCCCCGAATGTGGCCCGCGCCTGCAGCGCGGCGGCGATGGCGCGGGCGCGCTGGTCGAGGGCCTGGTAGGTGAGCACGGCCTGTTCGCCGGGCGCATCGGCCAGAAAGCGCAAGGCGATCTTGTCCGGGCTCTGTACGGCGCGTTGCATCAGGGCCTGGACCAGCGAAGTCGGGAGTTCGAAGGCATGCGTCATGGGTGTTCCTGCCGGTGTCGGGTTGGGCGGGCCGGTGTGGCCACCTGCAGGGGCGGACAGCATCAGCGGCCAGGGATGTACAGAGGGGAACGGATGGCGGGGGGCAGAAATTAACGAAGCGCGGGTCAGGTGGAGAAAGACGGCGATGGCGGGTTAGCCAGGCGCAGCTATAGCCGTGGCGCCATCCTGCGGATACGCAAGCGGGTCGAGGCGAGACTTAGAACTGAAAGATACAGATACTAATTTCGTTTCGTATTTGACAATCATTATCATTCTGAATAGCTTGTCGCTCGTCCTAGGACGCGTCCTACCCCCAACGCGCTCTTTACCCTTTGCATCCAGGTGATTTCCATGGCGGAACAACTGTCCACAAGTAAGTGCGATTCACCACTGCTCCAAGCTTTCGTAGAAAACCGCAGCATCTTGCTCAAGATTGCCGCCCGCATTACCGGCTGCCGCTCGCGGGCCGAAGATGTGGTGCAGGATGCCTTCTTCAGGCTCGGCAGCGCTCCGCAGATCACCAGTTCGTTCAAGGCGCAGCTGAGCTATCTGTTCCAGATCGTGCGCAATCTGGCCATCGACCATTACCGCAAGCAGGCGATGGAGTTGAAATACGCCGGCAGCGAGGAAGAAGGGCTGAACGTCGTCCTGCAGAACGCCTCGCCCGAAGCCACCCACATCAACCTTGCGGCCCTGGACGACATCGCCCGCGCGCTAAACGACCTGCCGCCACGCACGCGCTATGCGTTCGAAATGTACCGCCTGCATGGTGTACCGCAGAAAGACATCGCCGTGGAACTGGGCGTCTCCCCTACCCTGGTCAACTTCATGATTCGCGATGCGATGGTGCATTGCCGGAAGATGACGCGCTAGGAACGGCGGGAAGGTGATTGGATGACTCGGTGCGGCATTGCTGGGGCGCCGGACCGGCCGCGATGAGCTGCGCAGTAGCCCCAGGATTTCAGCTCCGCGGCTGATATTGCCGGGGCCGCTGCGCGGCCCATCGCGGCCGGTCCGGCGCTCCGGCTAGGCCGCTTGTATGGTTAGACTTGAAGGGGTGGTGGGACGCTAAAGCCGATTCTGACTGTCAGCAGCAGTACAGACTGTGGGAGACATCGCCCCAC
>NZ_VEJQ01000034.1:0-51195 GCF_007680745.1 Pseudomonas sp. DE0010 | reverse complement strand
GCTGGCGGTGGGCTCGGAGGGTGTTGGTCTTTATGCCAGCGTCAACTTGGGTAAAGGCAATCTGAAGCGTGAGGGCCAGCAACAGCAGGAAGCCTATTTGTATGCCGGCAACCAACTGGCCTTTACCAGCGGTCGGGACAGCAACATCGCGGGCGCTACGTTGCGCGGCAATGAGGTCGTCGGGCGCGTTGGCCGCGATCTGACCGTCACGTCGTTGCCCGATACCGGCAAGACCGAGGGCAAGGAATACGACCTCAGCGCGACGGTGGTAGTGGGGCCAGGAAGTGGCGTCAGTGGCTCGATGGGTTATGGCCGGACCACGGGCAGCAAGAACTGGGTTGAGAAGCAAAGCAGCATTACTGCTCAAAACGCGCTCGATATACGTACCCAAAACCATACCCAGCTTGATGGTGCTTTGATTGCTTCGGACACGGGTAAGTTGAAGCTGGATACCAATACGCTCGGGTTCAGCGACATTGCCGGTAAAGATAAGGAGCATGGCTACTACCTGAATGTCGGTGGCTCATACGGTATCGGCAAGAACACCACGCAAGACCCGAGTCAGGTAGGCAAGGGCGATCAGGGCCAGAACGGCTGGAGCGTAGAGGGCTGGAACTACGACAAGGATCGCCAGCAGATCGTGCGGGGCACGGTGGATGCGGGCGATGTGGTGGTGCGTGGGGATAACGCAGGGCAGGACTCGACCGCTGGTTTGAACCGGGATGTGAGTAGGGCTTATGAAGTCACGAAGGACGATGAGCATCGTACTGATTTGTACGTGACGAAGTCCTCGGTAGAGGCGGTAAGTCCGCCCAGCGAGACGGCCAAGGAGTGGGTGCGCCAGTTCAAGGGGTATGACGAGACAGCGAAACAGAATTATGAGAGTGCTTCCCGTGATTTGACACGTGCAATAAACAAGTTGGAAGCATCGCTTGGACGCAAACTTGATCCCGTGATCTCGAATCGGATGGGTGATGATTTTGCCGAGCAGGCCATGGATGCCTTGCTTAGGGGCGGATTGACAGCCAAGCAGGCTAAGGCGCAATTGGCCGATCCTGCATTCCAGAAGACGGTCATTGAAGAGATCGGGAAAATCGCAGGGATCGATCTTGAACCCCTCAAGCCTTTGAGTGAAAAGCTGCAGGCTGAGGCAGGGTCTTCCAACTCCTTGGCGCTGCTTTTACCAGCCACAGATGTGCAGCCGGATTACACGCTCGCGCAGAGCATGCTGAAATCGATGGCGACCATCAACGATTATCTTGGCGAGCATCCGGAACAAACGGAAGCTGTCGGAGTTTTGATTGCGATGGCACAGGGGCCGAAGGGTGTCGCGCAATTGATTGTTTACGACTCATTGGCTGGGACGCCGGCTGGCCAAATAATTATCGGGCAGCTTTCCGAGTATAGCGAATTGGTTGGGAAGAAAATCGCTGTGGTGATGGAGGGCAATGAGCTTGATGAGAATATTCCATTCCAAGCGTCGTTGATCGGTGGCGGACGGCTGATCAGTTCGGTGGTAATAGGAGCTGCGGACGGTTTGAAGGGAGCAGGGAAGCAGAAGACAGTCTCCGCTGGTTCGCAAAAGAAAATCGATAACAAGGAAGATCTGGCGCCTGAGAAGGGAGGCCCCAAAGTACCGAAGAATGTAGAGAAAATATCTAACCCCCCGCAAGCACCGGTGATCCCTGCTGGATGGGTCAGTCGGCCTGGGAAAAATGGGGGCGAAATCTATTTTCCACCGGGTACTGACCCTGCCAAAGGTGAGCATATTAGAGTCATGCCGCCTGGCTCCTCAGCTGTTCCCGGCTATGAAAACGGGTACTGGCGGTGGCAGAATAGCAATAAGCAGGCGATTGATCCCGCGACTGGTAAGCCAGGTAAGGGCCAAGGGGACACTCATATTCCATTGCCCCCAAACTCACTCCCCCCATTACGCAGGTAAATTTTGGGAACTGCTATGTATAAATTGCCTAATGACTTTGACCCTCTCTTGCTGTCAGGCTGTTATCTTGAAACTATTTCGTTTGGTTCTTGCTTGACTAGGTTTGATTTTTCACGGCCGCAACTAACTATTGGAGGTGCAATTTACAGAGTTTCTTTCAATGTGGAAGGCGGCTTGAAGTATTTCATCAATAATACAAATGGGCATAGAGATTTTGAAAATTCCTACACAAGCGCTCCGCTGATAGATCTCTTGCTGAAAGACGTTGAGTCAGTAAGCGTGCTGGCAGGAGATACTTTGCAAATTCTATTTTATAGCGGGGATGCTGTGATAATTGAAGGTGATGCTGACAGTGAATTCGAAGCTTATTCAATTTTCCTAAGCTCGGGTGATATTATCGTTATTTAAGTTTCAGAAGATATACTTGGCTGAGCTCTACAAGCTTCGATCGGATGCTCAAGCGCTTGCACCTGAAGCTGAACGAGCAAGGTTTGATTGATCTACAGAACTGGATGATCGACTCGGGCACAGTGCGTGCCATTCGGTCCTCGTCAGGTGCTCGAAAAAAGTAATCTGACGAGCCTGCCGATCACGCTCTAGGCCGCAGTCGCGGTGGTCTGACGACCAAAATCCACATGCTCTGCGACGTCAACGGGGTACCATTGCGCTTTCTCCTTTCTCGCGGTCAAGCCAGTGATATCAGCTATGCGCAGCCGCTGCTCGATGGCGTCAGCATACCTTCCACCCAGCGCGGGCGACCTCGTAAACGCTGCAAGTGGCTGCTAGCCGACAAAGGCTATGACGCAGAGGCCTTGCGTCAGTACTGCGACCGCTGCCGCATGCAGCCCGTCATTCCGATGCGCTCGATCAAGCGCAAGCCTAAGCCAAGTTTGCCCAGGTTGTTCGACCGGCCCAAGTATCGACAGCGCAATGTCATCGAGCGCATGTGCGGGTGGCTGAAAGAAAATCGCCGGCTTGTAACGCGCTTCGACAAGCTTGCAAAAGGTTATGGAGCGGTGGTCTCGCTGGCTTGCGCCATATCACTAAAGGGATTATGGAAGTGGTGCTCAAGACTAGTCTCCCTGAAAGTTGGTTAACTGATCGAGGCTCTGATTCAGGGAAGCCCATTCACGAACAGGGAAGCAATCCGTCCAGTGACGGCTATGCTAATGGTGGGAGACCGGAGGCTATAGGCTCGACGGGCGGTAGCGAGGTCGTGGATCAGGCTCCAGGTGATTATTCCAGGCCGATTGTGGATCTTCCTGAGTCGGGGTTGGTGTATCAGGATTCTGCTAGCGATGAAAAGGCAAAATTCCTGAAAATATGAGTCCGGCAGGTGCTGGGCGGGCTGGGGCTTTTAATGAGGCCAAACGTCAATCAGGAGTTCCCGTAAGCCAGAAACCTAGTGGCATTCTTCCAAATGTCGACAAAAGGGGTAACCCTCAGCCGGGAAAATTTATGAGTTTGAAATTCCAGCATCAGGTGGAGGAATTAAGACGGTGAGAATTCGTGATGACGCAGAAGGTCATTATTGGCACCGGTAACCCACAAAACCGGGGTCCACACTTTAATGATGAAGCTGGAAATCATTATGACTACTGATATTGAAGTTACTAGCACGCAGAATATTTTCCAATATAATGAAGTTTACAATTTTGATGCTTCTAAGGTGGGTGCTGAATTAGGTTTGTCGGCAGCTAGCTTTTTAATTAATGGCGCACCAAATAATTCTCTCGTGGCTGTCTGTAAATTTATTTTCAACTTAATTCGTAAAAACATGTATGGCTACGAAGTCTGGGTGATTGTGGGGAATTCTGCTTGGCAACCAAATACCAGAATAGTACGACATCGAAAGTTGTGGGGGCGCTGAAGTTTCAAGGGTGTGAGATCTTGGGAGGTAGTGATCCTCAGGAATTTTTTTCGGAGGCCCATGAAAAATTGAAATTTTTTGGTGCTATAAAGATTTCGAAAGCATCTATTGAGAGCATGATTGAATTAATAGTTAAAGAGCGTTGTTCGTATATCATATTGGTGCCTGAAAATTTTGAGATTAAAACTATTCTTAGCCTGGGGTGGTCCGGTAGCTTGACTGAAGATTTGAATGTTTTTCACGAGGTGTACAAAGCAGGTGGGTTGCTTTTTAAAGGGATGGGGGAGTTTGATGACCCGGAATGGGGTTTCCTATCTATAGGATTACCCGAGACAATCAAGAAAATATTGGGTTGAAGCGGTTCGTTTCCTACATTTTTCAATTGTTGAGAAATTTTCACGAGGTATGCATGTGTTAAGGCTAAATTATGGCAGGAGAAAATACCCTTGCCCAGATTCAGCTGTCTCACAGTTGAAGTAGATCAGATATTTTTAGAAGCTTGCTCTTTAATAAGCTAGCAGAAGCATGCGGATAGTAATTTTTACTGCCCGCTTTAGGGACTGTATGGAAATTCTTGAGACGCCTAGCTTGCGCGTGTATCGACTGTCAGGCCGCCAAACCTGAGTCGTCTGTGAGCGACGGGCGGACTATAAACCCTTCGCTTACACGTCTCAACGCACCAAACGCTCAGCGCTTCCTTGCCGACGGCCTGGTCAGCACTACGACCAGTACCGCTACCTGATGGACAATGTCATCGACCTAAAACCTGGCGACCGCCTGCAATCGCTGGCAGATGGAAATTCAGTGGATAGCTCGTCGGAGGTCGACTCGCTGGAGCTGTATCTCTCGGTTGGCAAGACATATAACCTTACGGTGGATGTGGGTCACACGTTCTATGTGGGTGGGCGGGGCTACAAATGCTCTGGATGGTTTGGTATGGCATGATGCTGCGCTAGGTGCAAAAGCGACGGGAGGCGCGAAGCCCACCGTTGAGCTGTTCGGGGGGAAGAATGCGCAGACTCCTGGCGCAATAAACGTAGATATCCGCGCCGATATTCAATCGGGAATCCGCGCCGATGCAACGAAACTGCCGTTTAAAGACGGATCTTTAGGCGAGGTAATCGCTACAAATCCATATATGGGGCCTGGCGGGAAGATGATGGATTTTCTGCCGGAGGCTACTCGCGTAGTGGAACCAGGTGGGAAAATATATATCAACGCGAACAGCGCAAATCGTTACGGAAAGTTACCTAGTCAGGCAGAGTTGGGCTCTTTGGGGTTAAGAGTGGTCTAGAATAACCGGACGTTAGACTCAAGATTTGCTGGTTAGACGTTCTTTCAATCGGATGGTGTGACTCCGGTGATAAATATTTCTACTGTGAGAACGATTGTCTTGGAGCGATTTAAATGAGATTGGACGCTGACTTTGATTCGCTGGACACATATATGTCTGTATATGGAGTTCATGTTTTTTCAAAGAATATGCTGAAGTTTTATTTGAAAGATGGGCTTGGCGTTTCTTTGGGATTGAGGGGTGCTTTCTCTCGAAGGTATTTTTATGACCCGTGGAACGGGAATAAATATAGTGAGGTCAGAGAAGCCGATGGGCTTGTTATTGGGCGCATGGAAAACTCCGAGGAGTGGGTGGAATATAAGGACAAGACAATAAGCGCGGAAGTTCTTAAATATGAATATGTTGGAGATTGTTGGCTTGTTTTTGAAGGCGTATGTTTTTCCGTTAGAAAGATAGACAGATATGTCGTTGGTAGCAAAGAGCCAGAAGGCGTCGGGCTTGTGGAGAAGTTTGATTTGCCTAAATTTTCGGGGTCGAACATAAAAGAGTATTTCTTGGAGGGCGTTCTTGACGCTCCTCCTGGGCCTGGCTGGGTGACCTGGGAAATTCATGCGGAATCGTTTTATCTGGAAATCGCTAACTAGTTAGGTGCAAAAGCAAATGTGGGTATGAGTCTGCAATCAAAAGTCACATGGCCTCTCCTTCCACGACTCAGCGAGGTACATATGGATTTGTAAAAGACTCCAAAGTGTTCTTTAATTCGAAAACTAATAACGCTGTTGTGCTCGATGCGTCAGGAAATTTTGTGACAGGGTTTAAACTCGCACCGGGAACTCAGCAATTTGATAATTTTATTAAAAATGGAGTTCTGCGATGAGTCGCACTATCTTGGAGTTTGCTAAATCGTTTGTAGCTGGGAGGCTGTCAGCCGAAAGTTTTTCTGAAGCGTATATTGAGCTTTGGAAAATTGAGCGAGATAGCAACCTTCTCCAGCTTGATGAGCCTTCGTTGAACGAATGTTTATCTAGTATTTTTTGTGCTGCGGATATGTATGAAGTCGGGGATTCAAGGGAAGATTATGAATTTGACGGTGAGATGCTTAAGTCTGAGGTTGCAAGGCTAGTAGAGAAATTAATCGTCGATTAGTGGGTAAAGACGGAAAGTCGGAATCACTATGGCTACTAATAAAGGCCCTGGGTGCGCAGAATGTCTTCCGACAATTCCCGGAAAGCGTTAAATCTTTCCAGAAAAACCGGGCAAGTGATCAAGCTTGTAGGGGGGATAGTGTCGTATGACGATGCGCAGGGCGTGCATCCTTCACGCGAAGACATACCTTCGTGGCATGCAAGGCTTTCCAAAGCCTCGGTCACCGTACGAATACGATATACAGCAGCATGAAGAACATGAATAGGCGCCTGCGCATCAATCAACAGCGCAGGAACATTCGAATCAAGGCCGGTAAGCGGAATATATCGATTCATCCTGAGACTCTCTACCTGAGTGATAAACGCCATCACTCAAACGTCGCCAAACGGATGGGTGACAGCTGTACGTAGGTTGGCGAACCGGCAGTAGAGAAAATCGGCAGACCCAAAGTTCTCCCACGCACAGCCGTCATAAAACGACTTTGCAGGCGCGCACATAGCTGCAAACAAGCTACGAGCTTGCGCATCACTCTACTGTCAGGTCGCAAAAGACGCTGCTTTCGATGAGTTCTCAGGTCGTAGGTGTAATGGCGGCGGTCAGTCTGGGGACGCGGACGTCAGTTCGATAGAGAAAGGCGGTTGGGTGGCAAAGCATGCCACGCAGTACAACCACATGCTGCACCGATCCCAAACTCAGGCACTGGATGAACAGCGGCAACGCCATCCTGACAAAGCTGATCGGCTGACTGCGGCCGCTTGTACACTGACGCGATGTGCAGAATCTATCCCTACGGATGATCCTCAATACAGCCAGTGGACATGCAATACCCTCGAGCACATGTTTAGCTGGCTGAAAGAGAACCGCCGGATCGTAACGCGCTTTGACAAGCTTGCGATAAGCTATGCCGCCGTGGTCTCCCAGGCTTGCTCCATGCGGTGTTTGCGACGTCTCTTTTCGTACAGAGCCTAGTCATCAAATAGGCCCCGCCAGCCACACTGCCCGCCCCACTTCAAGCTTCCTCGAAATGCATCTCTGGCGGCTGTTGGCGCAACCCACGGGTGATCACCAGCAGGTACAGGCACCCCAGGCCCAGCCAGGCCACGCCAAGGTAGATGGCCATGTGGTCCAGGCTTGCCATCAGCCACAGATCAGCCACCAGCCCAATCAAGGGGAAGGCCAGGTACACCGTTGCAGCCTTGAGCCCGCGCTCGCCCTGGGCGATCCAGTAGTGAAAGATCACCGACAGGTTGACCAGGCTGAAGGCCAGGAAAGCGCCGAAGTTGATGAACGAGGTGGAGGTCGTCACGTCCATGCGCAAGGCCAGCAGCGCGACTACGCCACACAGGACGATGCTGATGACCGGTGTGCCGAACCGTGCACTCAGTCGCCCGAACCAACGCTTGGGCAGTACGCCGTCGCGGCCCATGGCGAACAGCAGGCGCGAGGCGCTGGCTTGTGCCGAAAGCCCTGAGGTGAATTGCCCCGCGATCAGGCCGATCAGGAAGAAACTGACGAAAATGTCCCCACCAATGGCCTTCGCGATTTCGTAGGCAGCCGAGTCCGGGTTGCTGAAGGTCGCGCCAGGGTGGGCGAGTTGGACGAAGTAGCTGGCCACGATGAAGATGAAGCCGCCCAGCAGGGTGATCAGCAGGATGGCGCGAGGGATGGTCTTGCGCGGTTCATGGGTTTCTTCGGTCAAGGTGCTGACCGCATCGAAGCCCAGGAACGAATAACAGGCGATGGCGGCGCCACTCATGATCAAAGGCAGTTGGAAACCGTCCTGATGAAAGGGTGCCAGCGACCACAACGGCTGGTTCAGCTCGCCGGTGGCGTAGTGCACGGCCAGGCCCACGAAGGCTGCCAGTACTAGGAACTGAAGCAGCATCAGTACGCCATTGACGGTCTTGGCCAGTTGCAGGCCGATGATGTTGATGGCCGTGGTGACGGCAATGAAGGCTAGCACCCACACTGGGTGCGGCACCGCCGGGAAGGCCGAATGCAGGTAGGCCGCGCCGATCAACCAGATCGCCATGGGCAGGAACAGGTAGTCCAGCAGCACCGCCCAACCGGCCAGAAAACCCAGCTTGGGGCTGATGGACTTGCGCACGTAGGTGTAGGCCGAGCCGGCGACGGGGAAGGCCTTGGCCATCTTGCCGTAGCTCAGGGCGGTGAACAGCATGGCGATGGAGGCGGCCAGATAAGCCGAGGGCACAGCGCCCTGGGTGGTGTCGGCAAGGATGCCGAAGGTGCCCAGCACAATGATGGGGGTCATGTAGGCGATGCCGAACAGCGTCACCGCACCCAGCGACAGGGTACGTTTCAAGTGGGCCATGGTGTTACTCCGGATTGTGTTTTTTATGGAGTTCAGTGTCAGGGCCCGGCCTGGGCCCTGGGCGCCAGCCGTGGCGCAAGGGTTCAGACGGTGGTCAGGATCAGTTCTCGCAAGCCGTCTGGGTGCTCGACCTGCTGGCCTGGCAGCTCGAAGCGGCGCTCGGCCAGGTAGCTGTAGTCCTGGCGCGCTTGCCCGATCAGCGCCATGTCGAGGTCCAACTGCAGCCGGCAGGCGCTGCGCCCTGCCTCGCACAACAGTTGGCCGTAAGGGTCGACCACCGCGCTGCCGCCTGCAAACACCAGGTTGCCATCGCCCTGGCCGACGCGATTGACCATCACCGCATAGGCCTGGTTTTCCATGGCGCGGGCGCTGATGGCGGTGCGGTGCGTGGGGCCATACGGGTCCATGTTGCCGTTGGTCACCAGGATCAGCTCGGCCCCCAGCTGGCCCAGGGCGCGGGCGCTTTCGGGGAATTCGATGTCGAAGCAGATCAACAGCCCTACGCGCACCCCTTTGTACAGCGCCGTGGCGTAGCGATCGCCCGCCGTGAAGATGCCCTTGTCGGAGGCCCACAGGTGGGTCTTGCGGTACTTCAGCGCGACACCCTCCGGGGTGATCAACACGGTGGTGTTGTAGAAGCGCCCGTCTTCGCCCGCTTCGGCAAGGCCGACCACGGCTGCCACGCCCTTGTCGGTCACCGCTTGGGCGACGGCGGCAAGCGTCGGGCCGGTCAGGGGCTCGGCGATGGCCGCGATGTTGTCCTGCGTCGGAAAGCCCATCAGTTGGGTTTCCGGGAACACGATCAGGTCCACATCCGCTGCGGCGCGGTGGATCGCCTCCAGGGTGCGTTCCAGGTTGTAGGCGGTGTCGCCGTCGCGACCGTCCAGCTGGACGAGTTCTACTTTCATTGCAACTCCTGACTGCGCAGCCAAACGGCTGCCAGGTGATCGACGCGGCGTGAAACCAGCGCACTGCACCGGCTGAGATAACGTGCCTGCCACTTGCTGTGGCGGACGGTGATTGCCCGAGTATGCCGCTGCCATCGGCGGCGGGGTAATTACGCCCTTGAGGTAACCCATAGGGGTTAGCCCTGTACACATTCCTTCGGTACTGGCCAGCGCTGCGCCGAAAACAGCGCCGCATTGCCCATGCACTCCAGTACACTTTGCCTGCTCAGTTGTATTCACCCTGACCTGCATCTCACCTTTTGGTACAGAGCCCGGACATGAACCTCACACTTCAGGACATTGCCTGGCATCGGTCGGTCGGCCAGGTGATCGATGCGCTGGACCACCCCGGTTTCTGGCTGCGCCTAGTGCGGTTGCTGGAGCAATACGTGGCGTTCGACAGCTGGGTCGCGTTTCTTTTCAGCGAGCATCGCCCGCTGGTGTATGCCGAATCTCCCGGCAGTGATGGCGGGCTGGACCCGTTATTTCAGGATTACCTCAAGGGCCTTTACCTGCTGGACCCGTTCTACATCGCCAGCCGGGAAACACCGGCAAGCGGCCTGGTGCAGCTGGCCGACGTGGCCCCTGAATGCTTCGAGCGCACCGACTATTACCAGCGTTATTTCCGCCTCAACGTGGTGGCCGACGAGGTGCAGTACAACGTGGCCCTGGATGCCGGGCGCACGCTGTGCCTGTCGCTGGGTAGCCGCTCACGCTTTGCGGGCGAGCAGATTGCGCTGCTGCACCTGCTGCAACCTTGGGTGCTGGCCACCATGCGCCAGCGCTTTCGGTTCGAGCACGATGTCGACGAAGTCACTCCGGCGCCTGCGTGGCAGAACCACCTGGCCGAGGGCTTCGGCAACCTTGAAACGCCGCTCACCGCCCGCGAACTGGAGGTGGGCCGCATGCTGCTCAGCGGCTGTTCCAGCAAGGAGATCGGCCGCAAACTCGCCATCTCCTCGGAAACCGTGCGGGTCCATCGCAAGCACATCTACCGCAAGCTGGGCATCAAGTCCCAGTCAGAGCTGTTCGCCTTGTTTCTCAAGGCCCAGCGCTAGCAGCTGGTAGCTGCGTTCACGTGCGCTGCTCAACCTCTAGCAGCATGAACAGCCGGTACATGACCACCGTGCCGAACAATTGCAGGAAGCCTGCCAGGCTGTCCACGAGCAGTTGCACGCCAGGAGATGGGTCGGGGATGGCCATCAGGATCAGGCCTTCGATCAGCCAGATCGACGCCAGTACGGCCAGCAGGCACACCAGAATGCGCAGGAAATGGCCAGTGGTCATGCGGGCGCTTTCGCGCATCGCCTGCACCACGGGCAAGCCGCGCAGCACCAGCAGGTATTCACCGAACACCAGGTTGACCATGATCCACACCCCTGGGAACACGAACAAGGCCATGCCGGCCATGATCAGCAACGAGCTGATCAGCACCAGCAGCGTCAGCGCCGGCCAGAGCTGCACCGCACGGGCAAACAGGTCGCGCTTGGCGATGGCCTGGCCATTGCTGCGGGTATCGAGGTACAGGATCAGTGCTGCGCTGTACAGCGGGTAGCACAGCACGTAGATCAGCATGCCGTAGGCCGGGGAGGCCTGCTCGCCCAGCTGGCGATACAGCACCTGGGTCAGCACGGCTTCGAGCACCACCAGCGGCAGGCACAGTTGGGCAATACCGGCCAGGTGGCGGGTGAAGAAGTGGAGGGAGTCGCGCAAAACGCTCAGCGGATTCATGGGTCAACATCGCATGGCAGTTGAAACAGGGGGTCTAACTCTAGCCCAAAGCGACCCCTGATCCGTCACTTGCTGAAAAAAGTTTCACCCCGCCGGTGATTGAATCAGCCGCGTCGACGCCCCATCTTTGAGCCTGTCCGTAGTCCCGCTACCCACGAGGTCGCCCCATGAATACCGAAGAACAATCCCTGATCGATGGCCTGTTCAGCCGCATCAAGCAGGCCGAAGACCCAAGCCAGCCACGTGATGCGCAGGCCCAGGCCTGCATCGAGGCGCATGTGCGCCAGCAGCCGGCGGCCCCTTACTACATGGCCCAGGCGATCCTGGTGCAGGAAGCGGCCATCAAGCGCCTGGACGAACAGAACAAACAACTCGAAGCGGAACTCAAGCAGGCACGCGCCCAGGCCGAGGCTGCGCAGGCTAGCGCCTCGCAGAACGCAGGCGGCGGCGGTTTTCTGTCCAGCCTCTTCGGCGCTGGCGGGCGCAGCTCGGCACCGGCACCTGCCCCTCAGCCCCAGCGCTCGGTCGCGCCGTCCGCACCCGCCGGTGGCGGCTGGCGCGAGCCGGCGGCACCTGGCTTCTCGCAGCCGCCGGCCCAGCAGCCGGGCTTCGGCGCAGCGCCCGCGCGCGGCGGCGCCAGTAGCTTCCTGGGCGGCGCCATGCAGACGGCTGCCGGTGTAGCCGGTGGTGTCTTGCTGGCCCAGGGCATCAGCAGCCTGTTCAACCACAATTCCCAGCCCGAAGAGGTGGTCGAAGTGATCAAGGAAGCGCCTGCGCAGGCCAGTGACAGCGGCGGCTGGAACGACCAGAGCGAGCAGCAGCACGTGGCCGACAACAGCGACTGGGGCAGCGACCAGGGCGGTTACAGTGACGCCGATTACGGCGGTGATGACGGGGGATTATTCTCCGACGACGATTCCTACGTCTGACGGCTCTGGCATACTGCTGGCCTTCGCGGGGCGCTGAACCCGCCCCCGATCCGGCCAGACGAGGTGCCAAGGTGAAAAAGATCGCGCTGTTCGCCGACGTGCAGAACCTCTATTACACCGTGCGCCAAGCCCACGGTTGCCATTTCAACTACACCGCCTTGTGGAATCAGGTCAGCCGCGAAGGCCAGATCGTCGAGGCGGTGGCCTATGCCATCGATCGGGGCGACAGCAAGCAGCAGCAGTTTCAGCAGATACTGCGCAACCTGGGTTTCGATGTGCGCCTCAAGCCCTTCATCCAGCGCAGCGACGGCTCGGCCAAGGGGGATTGGGATGTCGGCATCACCCTGGATGTGATTGATGCGGCCAGCCGCGTGGACCAGGTGGTATTGGCATCGGGTGATGGGGATTTCGACCTGTTGCTCGACCGCGTGATCCAGCGCCACGGCACCGAAGCGGTGGTCTATGGCGTGCCTGGGTTGACGGCGATGTCGCTGATCCGCGCCGCCACCCGCTATGTGCCCATCGAGGGCCCGTTGTTGCTCAAGCACTAAGGTTTTTATGGAACGTATCGCTGTCATCGACTTTGAAACCACCGGCATTTCCCCAGGCACCGGTTGCCGCGCCACCGAGGTGGCCGTGGTGATGCTCGAGCGCGGGCAAATCGTCGAGCGCTATCAGAGCCTGATGAACGCGGGGGTGTCGGTGCCTGCTTTCGTGTCGGGCTTGACCGGCATCACCACCGCCATGGTGCGCAAGGCACCCCCGGTGGAGCAGGTGATGAACGAGGTGGCCGAGTTCGTGGGGGCAACGCCGCTGCTGGCCCACAACGCCGCCTTCGACCAGAAGTTCTGGGACTTCGAGCTGGGCCGCATCGGCCGCAGCCGCAGCCAGCCCTTCGCCTGCTCGCTGTTGCTGTCCCGGCGCCTGCTGCCGGCAGCCCCCAACCACAAGCTGGGCACACTGACCCACTGGGCCGGGCTGCCCAACACTGGCACGGCCCACCGGGCCATGGCCGACGCGGAAATGGCCGCCAACCTGGTCCAGCACCTGGCCGGCGTACTGCGCCAGGACCATGGGGTGCAGCAGCCTTCCCACGACTTGTTCTGCCGTCTGCAGAAAACCCCCGCCGCCAAGGTACGCGACGCGCTGGCAATCTATCGCTGAAGCAGGCAGCGCCTGTCGTCGCACGCCCCAGGTTCCAAGTGTGCTGCTGATCCAACGCCCCACTGTAGGGTTGCCGCTGCGCTTCACGCCGTTAGACTGCGTCACCCGCAAAAGGATTTTCGACTCGACCATGTCCAGCACCCGCCGCTTCCCGCTGTTGCTCATCGGGGCCTTCGTGGCCCTGTATTTCGTATGGGGTTCAACCTACCTGTTTATCCGCATCGGTGTGGAAAGCTGGCCGCCCATGCTCATGGCCGGGGTCCGCTTTCTGATTGCCGGGGGGCTGTTGTACGGCTTCATGCGCTGGCGAGGGGCGCCATCGCCGTCCTGGCCGCAGTGGCGGGCAGCGGGGCTGGTGGGCTTCTTGCTGCTCAGCTGTGGCAACGGCGGCGTGACGATCGCCGAACACGCGGGCGTGGCGTCCGGCGTGGCAGCGCTGGCGGTGGCGACCGTGCCCTTGTTCACCCTGGTGTTTGGGCTGATGTTCGGTTACCGCAACTCGGCGCTCGAATGGGCGGGCATCGTCCTGGGCCTGACTGGCATCGGCCTGCTCAACCTGGGCTCCAACCTGCAGGCGAGCCCGCTTGGCGCGGCGCTGCTGATCTTCGCCGCCGCCTCGTGGGCGTTCGGGTCGGTGTGGAGCAAGCGCCTGCCCATGCCACCGGGCCCCATGGCCAGCGCCGCACAGATGCTGGTCGGCGGCACGGCATTGCTGCTGGGCAGCCTGCTGTCGGGTGAACGCATGACGCAGATGCCCACCGCTGCCGGCTGGGGCGCGCTGGCCTACCTCGTGTTCTTCGGCTCGATCCTGGCGTTCAGCGCCTACATGTACCTGCTCAAGCACGTTCGCCCGGCGGCCGCCACCAGCTATGCCTACGTCAACCCGGCGGTGGCGGTGCTGTTGGGCATCGTGTTCGCCGGCGAGCAGATCGGTGCCGAGGAGTGCGTTGCCATGGCCGTGATCATCGGCGCGGTGGTCCTGATCGGCCTGCCGCAGTGGCGCAAGGCGCGCCCCGTCGCGTAGCCGCTCGACCGGGAAACCTGCAAGTGCACAGGGGGGATGCGGTAGACTTGCCGGCTTCGCTGAACCCCTGATGGTATTGCCATGAATTTCGCCAAACTCGGCCTGATCGAACCCTTGCTGCGCACCCTTGAGCAGCGCGATTACACCACCCCGACCCCGGTACAGGCCCAGGCCATCCCCGCCGTGCTGGCCGGCCGCGACCTGATGGCCGCCGCCCAGACCGGCACCGGCAAGACCGCAGGTTTTGCCCTGCCCGTGTTGCAACGCCTGGCGCTCGAAGGCGAGAAGGTCGCGGCCAACTCGATTCGTGCCCTGGTCCTGGTGCCCACCCGTGAACTGGCCGAGCAGGTGCATACCAACGTGCGCGAGTACGCCGAGCACCTGCCGCTGAGCACTTATGCGGTGTATGGCGGGGTCAGCATCAACCCGCAGATGATGCGCCTGCGCCGCGGTGTGGACCTGCTGGTGGCGACCCCGGGCCGGCTGCTGGACCTGTATCGCCAGAACGCGATCAAGTTCAACCAGGTGCAGATTCTGGTGCTCGATGAAGCCGACCGCATGCTCGACCTGGGGTTCGCCGAGGAGCTGCAATCGGTCTATGCCGCGCTGCCCCGCAAACGCCAGACGCTGTTGTTCTCGGCAACGTTCTCGGACCAGATCCGCATGCTCGCAGGGCTCGCGCTCAACGACCCGCTCAGCATCGAGGTCAGCCCGCGCAATGCCACGGCAGCAAGCGTCAAGCAATGGTTGGTGACGGTGGACAAGAAGCGCAAGGTCGACCTGTTCTGCCACCTGTTGCGCAAGCAGCGCTGGAAACAGGTGCTGGTCTTCGCCAAGACCCGCAACGGTGTCGATCAGCTGGTCGAGCGTTTGCTGGCCGAAGGGGTCAAGGCCGACGGCATCCATGGCGACCGCCCGCAAGCGACCCGGCAACGGGCGCTGGACAGCTTCAAGGCACGCGAAGTGCAGGTGCTGGTGGCCACCGACGTGGCTGCGCGCGGGCTGGACATTGACGACCTGCCGCTGGTGGTCAACCTGGACCTGCCGATCGTGGCCGAAGACTACGTGCACCGTATCGGTCGCACCGGCCGTGCGGGCAACACGGGCGAGGCGATTTCGCTGGTGTGCGCCGACGAGGTGCAATTGCTGGCGGCCATCGAGGTACTGACCCGCCAGACGCTGGCGCGTCATGAAGAGCCTGATTTCATTCCTGATCACCGGGTACCGCTGACCGATGCCAGTGGTCAAGTGATGAAAAAGCCCAAGAAACCGAAGAAGCCCAAGGAAAACAGTGCCAAGCGTGGGCTGGGGCGGTGGATGGACAGTGACGAAGCCGGTACCGCGCCACCTGCGGTGAAGGCAGTGCGCAAGGTGCCTAGCTTCAATGGGGGGCCGCGCAAGCGCAAGCCTTGAGCGGGTTTGGACGGGTCTAGGGCAGGGGCCTGATTGTTTACGGGTGTCGCGCAGGGCCGCGCAGCGGCCCCCAACGGGCTTGAATACAGAACAGAAGACCTTCAGACCACAACGTAACCCCTCACCCCACCCAACCCCGCGATCAGCCCGGCGTCTTACCCTGCCGCTCCACCCAAGCCGCCGCTGCCCGCCCGGCGCGCAGCCCGCTGGCGAAGCAGGCAGTCAGCAGGTAACCGCCTGTTGGCGCTTCCCAGTCCAGCATTTCGCCTGCACAGAACACCCCTGGCATGTGCTTTATCATCAGCCCCTCATCCAGGCTTTCGAAGCGGACCCCGCCGGCACTGCTGATCGCTTCGTCCAGGGGGCGAGTGCGCACCAGCGTGATCGGCAGGGCCTTGATCGCCCGAGCAAGGGAGGGCGGGTCGGCGAAGGTTGCCGGGTCGGTCAGCTCACGCAGCAGCGCTGCCTTGACTCCGTCCAGGCCCAATTGCCCTTGCAAGTGCTTGGCCATGGACCGCGAGCCCCTCGGCCGTGCCAGCGCCTGGGCAATTTTGTCCACAGGCTTGTCCGGTAGCAGGTCCAGTACCAGCCCACCGCTGCCATGCTGCTCGATGGCCGTGCGCACCTGCGCCGACCAGGCGTAGACCAGGCTGCCTTCCACACCCTGGGCGGTCAGGATGAATTCGCCTTTGCGCGGTGTGCTGCCGGGTACGCTCAACGCAATGTTCTTGACCGGCGCCCCTGCGAACTTGTCGGTGAGCACTGCGCTCCAGCCCGCCACCTCGAACCCGCAATTGCTCGGTCGCAGGGGTGAGATATCCACAGCCCGGTCAGCCAGGGTTGCTTGCCAGCGCCCATCAGACCCCAACCGCGCCCAACTGCCGCCACCCAGCGCCAGTACTACCACCGCAGGCCGGACCAGCCGCTCGCCCTGTGGATAAGCAATCCGCAGCGCGCCGTCCTCGCTCCAACCCAGCCAGCGATGACGGTTGTGGATAACCACGCCGCTTTCACGCAGACGCTTGAGCCAAGCGCGTAAAAGCGGGGCGGCTTTCATGTCGGTGGGGAACACGCGGCCCGAGCTGCCTACGAACGTGGCAATGCCCAGCGCGTGAATCCACTGGCGCAAGGCGTTGGCATCAAAATCGCGCAGCAGCCCGTCAACCTCGCCCTGGCGCTCGGCATACCGCGCCGCAAAGGCAGGGTAGGGCTCGGAATGGGTGATGTTCATGCCACCCACGCCCGCCAGCAGAAACTTGCGACCCACCGAGGGCATGGCGTCGAACACTTCCACTGCAAGCCCGGCCTGTGCCAGGGCTTCAGCCGCCATCAGGCCGGCGGGGCCGCCCCCGATGACAGCGGCGACAGGAAGGGCAGGGTGACTTACTTCGGACATGATCGGCTGCAGGCTGTGGAAAAGACGCGCATTCTAGCGCAGCACAACCCTCACAAGCACTGATCAAAAAATGATCAGTTGCGCGCAAGCAGCGCCATCAAAGGGCTACAGCCTGTTTCGCTCAGGTTATCCACAAGCGGTTCCACAGTCATTGTGCACAACGCAAGACTTTGGCTGCCGTGTGATGAAGCACGCCGTGGCGCTTGGCCAGTGCTTTGCGGTCCTTGCTGTAGCCGCCCCCGATCACACCCATGACCGGAATATCGCGCCCCAGGCACTGGCCGAGCACGCGCTCGTCACGTGCGGCCAGCCCTGCATCGGTGATTTGTAGATAACCCAGGGCGTCGTCCTTGTGAACATCGACTCCGGCGTCGTACAGCACCAGGTCAGGCTGATAGAGCGGCAGCAGGTAATTGAGCGCTTCATCCACCACTTGCAGGTAAGCGTCGTCTCCCATGCCACGAGGCAGGGGAATGTCCCAATCGCTTTGTGTCTTGCGGGCCGGGAAGTTCTGCTCGCAATGCAGGGAGACGGTAATGGCGTCGGGTGTGTCCTCAAGCATGCGCGCAGTCCCGTCCCCTTGATGGACATCGCAATCGAAGATCAGCACCCGGTGCACGCGACCGGCTTCAAGCAGGTACCGGCTGATCACGGCCAGGTCATTGAAGATGCAGAAGCCGGCCGGGTGGTCGTAGTGGGCATGGTGAGTGCCCCCGGCCAGGTGGCAGGCCACCCCGTGTTGCAGGGCCATCTCGGCCGTCAACAGCGACCCCCCGACCGCGCGCACGGTGCGCCGCGCCAGCGCTTCGCTCCACGGCAGGCCCAGGCGGCGCTGGTCCTCGCGCGACAGCTCGCCGTGCATGTAGCGCTCGATGTAATGGCGATCGTGGGCCAGCGCGAGAATGTCATTGGGGCAGATGTCGGGCCGCAGCAACGCCTGGTCAGTGGTCAACCCGCTGTCGATTAGGTGATCGTGCAGCAGACGAAACTTGTCCATCGGAAAACGATGGTCCGGCGGAAACTCAGGGCTGTAGTCTTCGTGGTAGATCAGCGGCAGCGACATGGGTTATCCACAGCAGGGAACAGCCTCGATCTTGCCATGAGTGGCCTACGGCTGTGGAAAACTTTGCTGGCGCCAACTGCAAGCCGGTGGCGGCCCATGCAGTGGGCACTTTCAACGTGCGGCACTGGCCAGCACGCGCTGCCATGCGGGCTCGTTCAAGCGCCCCAGAATGCGTGCCTTGCCGCTGTCGTCCACGGAAACGAACAGGGCGCTGGCATAAGCGCTGTCCCGTTCGCCACCGGCAACGTTCTGCTGACGAGCGAACTGATCGACGCAGCCGCTATGGGTTACCAGCACCAAGTTGTGTTCGGAGCGTTTGGCGGCCAGCGCCTGGGCCGGGAAGCTGCCGTCGCACTGCCCGATCCATTCCCGCGTGGCGACCGGCTGCCCCAGGATGAAATGCGCCGTCTGCTGGGTGCGCACCTTCGGGCTGCTTAACAGGTCGGCATCGGCCAGCCCCAGGTGCTTGAGACCTTCGCCCACGCGCCCGGCAGCCTGACTGCCGGCCACCGTGATGCCCGCTGGGTCGTCCAGGCAAGGGCCTGGTGCGCTGTCGCAGCGCTCGGCATGGCGGATCATGACGATCACCGCACCGTTGGCCCAGGCCTGGAGCAGGCCGCTTTTGCTGAGTTGTTGCTCGCTACCAAGGTCCACGATGGAGGTTCTCGTCATAAACCAGGAGGTCGATGCCGCCACGGCCAGGCTCAGGCTCAAGGCGACGGTCACGGCGCGGCGCGGTAGCCATCGCTTGCGCGGTGCATGCAAGGCGTAGGGCGGCAGGGTGTTGCTCGACAGCATGGGTGGCTCCGACAAGAAAACCGCGCGCTGGGCGCGGCAGGGATGGCGGCATTTTGCTAACCCACGTGTTGCCAGCCGGTGAAGCGCATGTGAAAAATGCATTCGGCTACCCGTCACCCGGTGCACCGCCGTGCCTGCGCCTACGCTGTACACTGCATCACGCCAAAACGGAGCGAACCCCATGACCCCCATTCTGGAACTGGAAAGCGCGCGGCTGATCCTGCGCCAATGGCAGGACGAGGATTTGCGCGAGTTCGCTGCCCTGTGCGCCGACCCCCAGGTCATGCGGTATTTCCCCGCGCCGCTCACACGTCTGGAAGCGGCTGCCTTGATCGGCCGCATCCGCGGGCATTTTCATGAGTACGGGTTTGGCCTGTGGGCGCTTGAGCGCAAGGACAGTGGCGCTTTCATAGGCATGACGGGCCTGCTCAACGTCAATTTCGACGCGCCCTTCGCCCCGGCGGTCGAGATCGGCTGGCGCCTGGCACGCCGGCACTGGGGCCTGGGGTTTGCCAGTGAGGCGGCCTGGACGTGCTTGCGCTGTGCGTTCGCCCAGTTGCAGGTCGAGCAGGTGGTGTCCTTCACCAGTACCCTCAACCTGCCCTCGCAGAAGGTCATGCAAGCCATCGGCATGGAGCAGGACCTGGCAGGCAGCTTCGACCATCCGCGTGTCGCCCTCGGCCATCCCCTGCGCCCGCATGTGCTGTACCGGATCGATCGCTCGCGGTGGGAGCAGACCTTGCGGGCCGAGTGAACCGCCAGGGGGGCCGGCGGTGTCAAACCCTGTATCATTTGCGCTATTGGACGGTGCGGCTCATGCGTGGGCTGCGCCGGTTGAATCGAGCGCCGGCCCACGGCGCCTTGTGAGCACGCCTTGCGTCTACGGAGAACCCCGATGAGTCATGTGTTGGACGACCTGGTCGACCTGTTGAGCCTCGAAGCCATTGAAGAAAACCTGTTCCGCGGCCGCAGCCAGGACCTGGGTTTTCGCCAGCTGTATGGCGGCCAGGTGCTGGGCCAGTCCTTGTCGGCCGCCAGCCAGACGGTAGAGGATGCCCGCCATGTGCACTCGCTGCACGGCTACTTCCTGCGCCCGGGCGATGCCAGCCTGCCGGTGGTGTATTCGGTGGACCGCGTGCGCGACGGTGGCAGTTTCAGTACCCGCCGCGTCACGGCGATTCAGAAGGGCAAGACGATCTTCACCTGCAGCGCGTCGTTCCAGTACGACGAAGAAGGGTTCACCCACCAGGCGCAGATGCCCGATGTAGTCGGCCCTGAAAACCTGCCCACCGAAGTGGAACTGGCCAGCGCCATGGCCGATCAGCTTCCTGAGCGCATCCGCGACAAGGTGCTGTGCGCCAAGCCCATCGAGATTCGCCCGGTGACCGAACGTGACCCGTTCAACCCCAGGCCCGGCGACCCGGTGAAATACGCCTGGTTCCGCGCCGATGGCAACCTGCCGGCCGTCCCTGCGCTGCACAAGTACATCCTGGCCTACGCCTCTGATTTCGGGCTGTTGACCACCTCGATGCTGCCCCATGGCAAGTCGGTCTGGCAGCGCGACATGCAGATCGCAAGCCTGGACCACTCCTTATGGTTCCACGGCAATCTGCGGGCCGATCAATGGCTGCTGTATGCCACCGACAGCCCTTGGGCAGGCAATGCCCGTGGCTTCTGCCGGGGCAGTATCTTCAACCAGGCCGGCCAGCTGGTTGCCTCGTCCAGCCAGGAAGGCCTGATCCGTCATCGCAAGGACTGGGCATGAACCTCGGCCAGGTGCGCCACTGGGTGTTCGACATGGACGGCACCCTGACCGTGGCCGCGCATGATTTTGCCGCTATCCGTGTGAAGCTGGGCATCCCGCCCAAGGACGACATCCTGGCGCACCTGGCGGCCTTGCCCGCAGACGAAGCCGCCGCCAAACATGCCTGGCTGCTGGAGCACGAGCGTCATCTGGCGTTTGCCTCCAGAGCCGCCCAAGGGGCGGTGGAGTTGGTCCGTGAGCTGGCCAGCCGTGGTTGCCAGCTGGGCATTCTTACCCGTAATGCCCGCGAGCTGGCGCACATTACGCTCGAGGCCATTGGCCTTGCCGACTGTTTTCCGGTGGCGCACATTCTTGGGCGTGATGAAGCGCAGCCCAAGCCCAGCCCCGATGGGCTGCTCAAGATCGCCGGTGCCTGGGGCGTCGCGCCGCAGGCGATGGTGATGGTGGGCGACCACCGTTTCGACCTCGACTGCGGGCGAGCCGCCGGTGCAGGCACGGTGCTTGTGAACCAGCCGCACGACGCCTGGCCAGGCCTTGCCGACCGACATGCGCCCGACTGTGATGCCTTGAAGCGTATGCTGGGCTGAACCGACGCTCGCCGGCCACTTTCCTTTTTACAGATGGAGCACCCGACCATGAGCAGCAAGGCGATTTACGTTCAACCCGGCGGCGGCTACGACAAGGTCGAGGTCGGCACCTGTGAAGCCACTGCCCCAGGCGTGGGTGAAATCACCGTGCGCCTGCATGCCAGCTCCCTCAATTACCATGACTTTGCCGTGGTCAGCGGCATGTGGGGCCCGGCCGAACGGCGCATCCCGATGGCCGACGGTGCCGGCGAGGTGGTAGCCGTGGGCAGCGGTGTCAGCGAATTTAAGGTCGGTGACAGCGTGGTCAGCACCTTCTTCCCTGACTGGCTGGATGGGCAGGCTAATGTCGAGGGCTTTGCCCGGGTGCCGGGCGATGGCCTGGACGGTTATGCCCGTGGCCATGTGACCGCGCTGGCCACGGCGTTCACCCGCGCGCCCAAGGGCTTCAGCCACGCCGAGGCGGCGACCTTGACCACTGCCGGGCTGACGGCCTGGCGCGCGCTGATGAGCGACGATCACCTCAAGCCCGGTGATACGGTGCTGGTGCAGGGCACCGGCGGGGTTTCGATCTTCGCCCTGCAGTTCGCCAAGCTGGCCGGCGCGTCGGTGATCGCCACTTGCTCCAGCGATGCCAAGCTCGAGCGGCTCAAAGCCTTGGGCGCCGACCACGTGATCAACTACACGCGCACGCCGGCCTGGGGCGAAAAGGTGCGTGAACTGACCGACAACCGTGGGGTGGACCATGTGATCGAAGTCGGCGGGCCTGCCACTTTGGAGCAGTCGATGATTGCGGCGCGCATCGGGGGCCATGTGTCGCTGATTGGTATTCTGACCGGTGTGGCGGGGCAACTGCCGCTGGTGCAGGCACTGGTGCGGCAGATCCGCTTGCAGGGTGTCCTGGTGGGCAGCCGTGCTCAGCAGCAAGCCATGGTCCGGGCCATCGAGGCCAACGGCCTGCGCCCGGTGGTGGACAAGCACTTCGAACTCGAACAGATCGTCGAGGCGTTTCGCTATCAGGAAAGCAACCGCCATTTCGGCAAGATCTGCCTGACCTGGTAACGCCTTGGGGTAACGGGATGTAATGGCTGGCGAGCAGGCCAATACATTCGCGCACATCGGGCGCACAGGTGGCTGGCTAGAATGCCCGGCTCCGTTGCGACTGATTCTCTCTTCAAGAGGACGCCCCGATGTGCCTGTTCCCCCGTTTGCGGCAGCGCCTGCTGCCGGCCTTGTTGCTGTTGGCGTCCTGCCTCGGCTTTACCCATACCGCCCACGCCCTGCAAGTCACCGATGTGCTGGGGCGTACCGTCGAGCTTGACCACGCCCCGCAGCGGATCGTGCTGGGCGAGGGGCGTTTGTTCTTCGCCCTGGCGCTGCTCGACCGGGACAACCCGTTCCAGCGCGTGGTGGGCTGGCAGAACGACATGCGCTTGCTGGACCCGCACACCTACGAGGTCTACGCCCAGCAGTACCCGCAGATCGCCAAGCTGCCCTTGATCGGGCAGGCCTCCGAGCAGAGCGTGAGCGCCGAGCAGATCCTGTCGCTCAAGCCGGACCTGGCCATTTTCAGCATCGCCGGTGAAGGCCCGACCCAGCACAGCCCGGTGGCCGACTTGCTGGCCAAGGCCGGCGTGCCAGTATTGTTCATCGATTTTCGCGTGCACCCCATGCGCAACACCCACGTCAGCATGCAAGCGCTGGGAACGCTGCTGGGCCGTGAACAGCAGGCGCAGCAGTACCTTGACCTGTACGACCGTCATCTGGAGCGGGTGCACGCGGGCGTGGCCGGCATCAAGGACAGCGAGCGGCCCAAGGTATTTCTCGAACTGCTGGCCGGGGTGTGGCAAGCGCCCGGCCATACCACTGGCAAAAGCGGTTTGGGCAGTGTGGTCCAGGCGGTGGGTGGCCATAACATCGGCGCCGACGTGGTGCCGGGGGCGCTGGGCGATGTCAGCGTCGAGTACGTGCTGCAAGCCGACCCCGACGTCTATATCGCCACCGGCAACCGCGCCCCCGGCGTGCTGCTGGGTGCCGGGGTGTCCGAAAAAACGGCCCGGGACAGCCTGGCGAAGATCACCGCCCGCCCGGAATTCGCCCCCTTGCGCCCCATCCAGGCCGGCCAGGCCCATGGCTTGTGGCATGACTTCTACAATTCGCCGTTCAACATCCTGGCAATTGAAGCGATGGCGCGCTGGGTGCATCCGGAGCGGTTCAAGGACATTGACCCGCAAGCGACCATGGCCGAGATCAACCGCATGCTCAAGGTAGGGCTGGACGGTCAGTACTGGGTCGACGCCCAGTGACCGCACAGGCGCTGCCAGGCGTGCAGCAGGCCGCCTGGCATTACCGTCGGCTGCTGTGGCGGCGTACCGGGCTGGTGGCCGGGCTGGCCGTGCTGTTGCTGGTTTCGGTCTTGAGCGACCTGGCCAGCGGTGCATCGGGCATGAGCCTGGGGCGACTGGTGCAAGGCCTGTTCGACCCGGCTACCCTCAGCGCCACGGAGCGGGTGATTATCTGGAACGTTCGCCTGCCGTACGCGTTGATGGCCGTGCTGGTGGGCACGGCACTGTCGCTGGCAGGGGCCGAGATGCAGGCGATCCTCGACAACCCGCTAGCCAGCCCCTTCACCTTGGGAGTGTCCTCGTCAGCGGCACTGGGGGCTTCGCTTGCCATCGCCTACCCGCTCAGCGTCGCCTGGATGACGGCGGGGGTGCAGGTGACGGTGATGGCCTTCGTCTTCGCCTGCCTGTCGGTGGTGCTGTTGCAGGCCATGTCGCGGCTTCGCGGGGCGGGCGTGGAGAGCCTGGTGCTGTTCGGCATCGCCCTGGTATTCAGCTGCAATGCCCTGGTGTCGCTGTTGCAGCTGCTGGCCACCGAGGACGTGCTGCAGCAACTGGTGTTCTGGACCATGGGCAGCCTGGCACGGGCCGATTGGAACAAGCTTGGCATTCTGGCGCTGGTCGTGGCGCTGGTGTTGCCGTTTTCGCTGCGCGCAGCACCTGCGATGACGCTGCTGCGCATGGGCGAGGACCGGGCGCGCAGCTTCGGCGTGGACACCCGGCGGCTGCGCTTTGCCTCGCTGCTGCGCATTAGCCTGTTGTCGGCAACCGCCGTTGCATTCGTCGGCACCATCGGCTTCGTCGGCCTGGTCGGGCCGCACATTGCGCGCCTGCTGGTAGGTGAGGACCAGCGGTTCCTGCTGCCGGCCAGCGCGCTGGTGGGCGCCCTGATGCTGTCGCTGTCCTCCATTGCCAGCAAGCTGATCATGCCGGGCGTGATCGTGCCGGTTGGCATCGTCACCGCCCTGGTGGGGGTGCCGATTTTCGTGACGCTGGTGTTCCGGCGGGGGAGAAAGCTGTGAGCCTGGTGATCGACAAGGTTTCGGTCGCCTACGGTGCGCGGCAGATCCTGCACGAGGTCAGCCTGCCGGCCTTGCCCGAAGGCAGCCTGGTGGCGCTGGTGGGGCCCAATGGAGCAGGCAAGTCCACGCTGCTCAGGGCCCTGGCAGGGCTCGAGCGCATGCGCGGCGGCCTGCGCCTGGATGGCCAGGACGTGACCCGGCTGGCCTTTGCCGACCGTTCGCGACGACTGGCCTACATGCCCCAGCAGTTGCCCCCCGGCATCGCCCTTGGCGTGCTGGAAAGCATCATGGCTGCACTTCGCGTAGGCAGTGCGGACGATCTGCTGGGCCAGGCCTTTGCGGCCCTGCGCCAGCTGGGTATCGAGCATCTGGCCCAGTGCTCGCTGGACAGCTTGTCCGGCGGGCAGCGGCAATTGGTGGCGCTGGCCCAGTTGCTGGCGCGCAACCCGCAGGTGCTGCTGCTCGACGAGCCCACCAGCGCGCTGGACCTGCATTATCAATTGCGGGTGATGGATGCCGTGCGTGAGCGCGTGCAGGTGCATCGCCTGTTGGCAGTGGCCGTGCTGCACGACATCAACCTGGCCGCCAGCCATGCCGACTGGCTGGTGGTGCTGCGCGAGGGCAGGGTAGTGGCCAGTGGTACGCCGCAGGACGTGTTGGTGCCTGACCTGCTAGCGCAGGTGTATGGCGTCCAGGCGCGGGTCGAGCGCTGCTCCCAGGGGCGGCTGCAAGTGCTGGTCGACCACGCACTGGCCTGATGCCCGCGCTGCCTGCTGCCTGCTGGACAGGCAGCGGGTGCAACACACTCGAATGAAAAACCCAAGCGCCATTGGCGTGCATGGCGCGTTCGGACATGCCAATCGCGACATTTGTCGCTTGCACAAAAGCGCTGTCGTGATCGAACAGTTCCGGGGCGTTCTCGTGTAATTTCCCTCCTCCCTGCGGGGCTTAAATGAAGCCCGACCCCCACCGGCACGTTGCCTTGTGATGCGCTGCAAAGATCAACAACAGAGCGCAAGCAACCTGTCGACCTGAACCCTTCAAGGAGCTATTTTCGCCTACGCCTGCCCGTCCATCCTTGTGTCAGCAAAAAGAGAACAACATCAATGAACACCGTGGGATCTGATGGCAACCTTGCACAAGGTTTCAAGCCACGTCATGTAACGATGCTGTCCATCGCCGGCATCATCGGCGCCGGACTTTTCGTCGGCTCGGGCCACGCCATTGCGGCAGCCGGCCCGGCTACCATAATCTCCTATTTCGTGGCCGGGACCTTGGTCGTCCTGGTCATGCGCATGCTCGGCGAAATGGCCGTCGCGCACCCCGATACCGGTTCCTTCTCCACCTACGCCGACCAGGCCATTGGCCGCTGGGCCGGCTACACCATCGGCTGGTTGTACTGGTGGTTCTGGGTGCTGGTCATCCCCATCGAAGCCCTCGCGGCAGGGCATGTGCTAAATGCCTGGTTCCCGCAGATAGACAGCTGGATATTCGCACTGGCGTCGGTGTTGCTGCTGGCAGGTACCAACCTGTTCAGCGTGGCCAAGTACGGTGAGTTCGAGTTCTGGTTCGCCATCCTCAAGGTGACCGCGATCCTTGCCTTCATCAGCCTTGGGTTCGCGGCGCTGATGGGGTGGCTGCCCAACCGCGAAGTCAGCGGCCTGAGTGGGTTGATAGCCGACCACGGTGGTTTCGCGCCCAAGGGCTGGGCCGCGGTGGTGGGGGCGTTCATCACCGTGATGTTCAGCTTCATCGGCACTGAGGCGGTGACCATCGCAGCGTCCGAGTCCAGCGACCCGTCGCGCAACATCGCCAAGGCCACCCGCTCGGTGATCTGGCGCATCAGCACCTTCTACATCCTCTCCATCTTCGTGATCATTTCCGTGGTGCCGTGGAACGATCCGCAACTGGCTGTGGTGGGCTCGTACCAGCGTGCACTGGAAATCATGAACATCCCCAACGCGGCCTTGCTGGTCGACCTGGTGGTGCTGGTGGCGGTCACCAGCTGCATGAACTCCTCGATCTACATCGCCTCGCGCATGATGTACTCGCTGGCCAAGCGCGGCGATGCGCCGGCAATGCTCAAGCACACGTCCAAGGTCGGCGTACCACGCGCTGCAGTGTTCGGCAGCACCTTGATCGGCGCGTCCATCGCCGTGCTCAACTACTTCGCACCCAAAGGCGTGTTCGAGTTCCTGCTGGCAAGCTCAGGTGCCATCGCGCTGCTGGTGTACATGGTCATCGCCATCTCCCAGCTGCGCATGCGCCGCCGTCTTGAGCGGGAGAATACCGAGCTCAAGTTCCGCATGTGGCTGTTCCCCTGGTTGACCTGGGCGGTGATCATCTTCATTGCCTTGGCCTTGGCGGTAATGATGTACACGCCCGAGCACCGGGCGGAGGTGAGCGCCACGCTGGGGCTTGCGATCATGATTTCCTTCCTGGGCATCGTGACGACACGCGGTCATGCGCAGCCGGTGGGGGCGCGGTCGTTGGGTTGAGATGAGCTTTGCTGGAGCCTTGAGGCTGCGATGCGGCTTCAGGGTTTTCAGCTTCGCGGCTCATCGTGTTGGGGCCGCTTTGCGGCCCATCGCGGCATGAGGCCCGCTCCTACTTGGATGGATAAGCCTTCGGGGCTGGCGCAGGCTGTTGCTGTGTAGCGAAGGGTTGTCCGGTACCTGTGGGAGCGGGCCTTGTGCCGCGATGGGCCGTACCGCGCGCCCACGCATCCAATGGCCCGGCCAAATCGACCGAGCATACACACTGGCACCCCCCTGCCGAATGATGGAAAATCGCGCCTCGCCCGCCTGGGCGTCGCTGCCAACAACACGGATGTGAGGCGTTTCTCCCCCTGCGCCTGCTTCGATTTTTCCAGAGTAAGGATACGTCCCCCATGCCCCTGTGTAGATTCCTTATGCCCATGCTGGCCACCATGGCCCTGGCCGGCTGCGTCACGACCGAGCAGATGCCCGACGGTCGCACCAAGATTCGTTTTTCCGACGACACGGTCAGCTCCCTGACATCGATGATGCCTGCAGCCATGGCCACCGGAATCGCCGGCGGAGCTGGCAGTGAGGGTGGGCTGGACTTGATTGCTACCCTGCCCTCGAGCAGTGGCGAGTTCCTCTACCTGGGCGGCAGGTTCGATGCCGAATGCACCGCTGCCTTGTTCTACAGCGCCAAGTCTGGCAAACCGCTCGCAACCAAGATCGACCGCAGTTGCAGGATTCGCTACCTGGCCAGGCAGCAGGACCTCAAGGCGATTGGAAAACCCTACGACCGCGCAGCCCCTGTCGGCGAACTGGATGGCTCCCACCACCCCTATTGGGATTCACTCTCCCGCCGGGTCATTGGCCAATTGGCCGCGCAGAAGCAGTTCAAAACGCGGGTGGGCGTCATCCCGCGCTATGACAAGGCAGGCACGCCGTTTGTCACCCTTGGGTTTTTGGGACAGGGTAAAAGTGAGGACTACGCCCTCAGGACAACGCCAGCGCCGGCACCGGTGGTGTTCAGCGACCCGGCCTATGGCGCCCAGATGCGAGCCACCGCCCTCAGGCGGCAGACTGACCTTGGTGAATCCATCAAGTGTGAAGCGTTGCTCGAGCCGCAAGGTGCCGTCGACCTGGGGCGCAAGCCGCCTTCGGTCAACACCAGTGACTTTGCGCGTTACGTGGTGCCAATGAAGATAACGTCCATGGCCTGCACACCTCTGTACTAGGACAGGCGGCAATGCCGCCGTGTTGGGCTGGCACCTCGCCATGCGCTGAGTGGCGAGGCGATCAGCCTACTGCGCCGGGCGCTTGTCTTGCGTGCAGGCAATGTAGGTACTGCCCGACTCGTCCCGTAACGACAAATCGTGGTTGCCAACTGCCTGGGTGTAATGCCCCAGGTCATCCTTGCCGATGCCGCTCAGCCTTGCGATGTCCTCGACGCGCTTGCCCTCGAATACTCCCGAAAACTCGTTGAAGTCCCCTTCGCCGTCACTGGCAGCATGTGCCGTCAGCTGCGTGATCGGTTGGCCATAGACCTCCACTGGCTGAGGCAGCGAATACTCAGCGTCCGACAGCTCCGATGCCTGGACGGTGGCCTGACCCTTGGCCGCCTTGACCAGTGCATCGAACTGTTCGGGTGAGGCCGCGCGCTTGCACGTCAGAACTTGACCAATACGCGTGCGGGCCTCGGTTTGATCGAGGTTTTCAGCGTGAGCGGTGGCCGCGCCAGCAAGGCTGGCAAGCAGGGGCAGGATCAGGCGAGCGGTGTTCATGCATCAGTTCCTTCTGGTGGATAGCCCCTATTGAGTGCCGCCGTCAGCAATGGTTTCAAGGCCCATGGACGCTACTGGAGATCCCGTAATGGGACGGGCGCACCCGCGCTTGGACGGGTGCTCACGGCGCGCTCACCTGCCCTTGATCCAACCTGCCAAATTTCTTTGCGTAATGGGCTACCATCCGATGGCCTAATGCAATTAAATGCGCCACCCGGACAACTATTCCGGCCAGTAACTGTCACTCAAAAAAACCCCGGTCATAGTGTGAAGGTGCCCGCTTTCACCACAGGAGCTCAGATACATGGCAGCACTGCAAAGCAGTACGTTGGACGCGGTCGAAAACAACCAGGACCAGTTGCTGACCCAATGGTTGGCAGGCCTGGAAGCCAACGGTGCCACGCGCAATGTCAAGGAGCAGGTGCTGGCCCAGGAAACCCGCGAGTTTCTGCAACTGCTGGTCCAAGGCTTCAAGAGCCAAGGTGGCGCCAACCTGGCAGCCGCCGATTGGGAGGCCGTGCGCCGGTTCCTCGAAAAGCTGTCTTCATCGCGCGCGCAGATGGGCCATGACTCCCACCAGACCGTGTACTTCATCTACGCCCTCAAGCGTCCGCTGTTCGCCTTGCTGCAATCGCACTACAGCGCCGACCCAGCCACGCTTGCCGAGGAACTCTGGCGCGTGTCCGAGCTGCTCGACAGCATGGGTATGCATACCATGCGCACGTACCAGGCGAGCCGTGAAAACGTCATCCGCCGCCAGCAGGAAGAACTGCTGGAGCTGTCCACACCCGTGGTCAAGCTGTGGGACGGTGTGCTGGCATTGCCACTGATCGGCACCCTGGACTCCCAGCGCAGCCAGACCGTCATGGAGTCGCTGCTGCAGCGCATCGTCGACACCGGTTCGGAAATCGCCATCATCGACATCACGGGCGTGCCCACCGTGGACACCCTGGTGGCGCAGCACCTGCTCAAGACCGTGACGGCCATTCGCCTGATGGGCGCCGATTGCATCATCAGCGGCATTCGTCCGCAGATCGCCCAGACCATCGTGCACCTGGGCCTGGACCTTGGCACCCTGACCACCAAGGCCAACCTGGCCGACGCCCTGAAGCTGGCCCTGACCCGTGTGGGCAGCGACCTCGGCCAGCGAGCCTAAGGCATGGAGCGTATCCCGATCCTGCAGATGGGGGAATTTCTGCTGGTGACCATCCAGGTGGACATGCATGACCAACTGGCCCTCACCCTGCAGGAAGACCTGACCGACCGCATCAGCAGCACCTCTGCCCGTGGCGTACTCATCGACATCTCGGCGCTGGACATGGTCGACTCGTTCATCGGGCGCATGATCGCCAGTATCTCGGGCCTGTCGCGCATCATGGACGCCGAGACCATGGTGGTCGGCATGCAGCCGGCCGTGGCCATCACCCTGGTGGAGCTGGGCCTGACGTTGCCTGGCGTGAGTACAGCCTTGAATGTGGAACGCGGTATGCAAGTGCTGCGTCAGCGTGTGGCACGCAAATGAATGTGCGCGACAGCGGTAGCCTGCCGGTGCGCATCGAGCAGGATGTGGTCCTTGCCCGCCAATTGGCCCGCAAGCTGGCGGGCGAGTGCGGTATGCGCCTGGTCGACCTGACCAAGCTGGTCACGGCCGTCAGTGAGCTGGCCCGCAACACCGTGGTCTATGGCCGTGGCGGCGATATGGACTGGCAGGTGCTGGAGGACTTCGGTCGGGTGGGCCTGCGCCTGCATTTTCGTGACGAAGGCCCTGGCATTCCTGACATCGGCCTAGCGTTGACCGACGGCTGGACCTCGGGCGGTGGCATGGGCCTGGGCCTGACTGGGGCGCGGCGGCTTGTGGATGAGTTCGAGTTGGACACCGCGCCTGGCCAGGGTACCCGCGTGACGATCACACGATGGGCGTGAGCATCGCTGCGAGCCAGACCTGCGTCGTACCGTTGGCTGATGCCAGTGACGTTGGCCACGCTCGACGGATCGCGCAAAAACTTGCACAGGCCCACGGGCATGACGAGACGGACGCCGGACGTGTCGCGCTGGTGGTGACCGAACTGTGCACCAACGTGCTCAAGCATGCCGGGCATGGCGAGCTACATCTGCGGGCGCTGCCGCACGGTGACGGCAGGTTTGGCATCGAAGTGCTCACCCTCGATCGCGCCCATGGGTTCGATGCCCAAGCCTGCCTGGCCGATGGCTATTCGTCAGCAGGCACCCAAGGCATTGGCATGGGCGCCATCGCCCGCCAGGCTCAAGTCTTCGACGTTTATGCCGATACCCGGGGAGCTGTGGTCCTGGCGCGGTTGTATGCCCAGGGTGACCCAGGCACTGACCTGCGCTTCGGCGTCAGCCAGCATGCCCTCAATGGCGACCCGGCCTGCGGCGACACCTGGCACTTGGCCTACGATGGGCAGCACGTGAGCGCCCTGGTGATCGACGGGCTGGGGCATGGCAGCGAAGCCGAAGCGGCAGCCCAGGCGGGGGCGGCAGTGTTTGCACAGGCACCGTTCGCCAATGCGCAGCAGCAACTTTTGGCCATGCACCAGGCGATGACGGGCACGCGCGGTGGCGCCGTAGCCCTGGCGCACTACGATGGCTGCAATGCACGGCTGAGCTTCACCGGCATTGGCAACATCGGCGCCAACCTGATCAATGGCAGCCAATCGCGAGGCCTGGCGTCGATGCCCGGCATCGTCGGCGGCCAATTCAGAAAAACCCAAGTGTTCGACTACGCTGATCTGAACGGAAATGTGTTGATCATGTACAGCGATGGCCTGCAGTCCCGGTGGAACCTCAAGGATTACCCTGGCCTGGTGCACCGCCATCCGGCCGTGATCGCTGCCGTGCTGCATCGCGACTTTTGCCGAGGCCGGGACGATGTCACCGTACTTGTCATCGACTTGGAGCTGCCCAATGTCTGAGGCCGCCATGATTGCCCGTCTGCAAGCCGAGAACGACGCCTTGCGCGCCGAGCTGGATGAAACCAACCAGGGCGTGCTGGCGCTGTATGCCGAGCTCGATACCCAGGCCGAACACCTGCGCCAGGCCTCGGACCTCAAGAGCCGCTTCCTGTCGTACATGAGCCATGAATTTCGCACGCCGCTGGGCTCGATCTTGAGCATCACCGGCCTGCTGACCGACGAGCTCGACGGGCCGTTGTCGGCCGAACAGCACCGTCAGGTCACGTTCATCAGCACCGCTACCCGCGAGCTGTCCGACATGGTCGACGACCTGCTGGACCTTGCCAAGATCGAAGCCGGCCGCATCACCATTTCGCCGGCCTGGTTCGACATGCTCGACCTGTTCGCCGCCCTGCGGGGCATGTTCAGGCCCATCGTCGATGCCTCGGCCGTGGACCTCATCTTCGAAGAGCATGCCAACCTGCCGCGGCTGTACACCGACGACAAGAAGCTGGCGCAGATCCTGCGCAACTTCATTTCCAATGCCCTGAAGTTCACCTCCCAGGGCGAAGTGCGTATTTCCGCCTGCCTGGAAGGCGATGACAGTATCCGTTTTGCCGTGAGTGACACGGGTATCGGCATCGCACCGGAGCTGCTTGGCACCCTGTTCGAAGACTTTGCCCAGGTTGACTCGCCGTTGCAAAAGCGCCTGCGCGGTACGGGCCTGGGCCTGTCGCTGTGCAAGCGCTTTGCCGAGCTGCTGGGTGGTCATGTGGGCGTTGAGAGCGAGCCGGGCGTTGGCTCCTGCTTCTTCGTGGTGATCCCGCTTGCCCTCGCCCCGGAGGGCACTGAATGAATGCCGATGTGCGCTTGCTGATCGTCGATGACAACGTTGCCACCCGCTATGCCATGCGCAGGCGGTTGGCGGTGCACGGGTATCAGGTACTGGAGGCCGGCACGGGCGGCGAGGGCCTGGCGCTGATCCGCCACAGCCAGATCGACGCCTTGATCCTGGACGTGAACCTGCCGGACATGAGCGGCTTCGACATTGTCCGGCTGCTGCGTCAGGACCCACGCACGGCCCTGCTGCCGGTGATTCATGTGTCGGCCGCGTCGATCCAGAGTGGCGACATCATTACCGGGCTGAACGCCGGTGCCGACGCCTACCTGATTCACCCCGTCGACCCCGACGTGCTGCTGGCCACCCTGCGCACCTTGCTGCGCGTGCGCGACACCGAGCGCGCATTGCGCCAGAGCGAGGCACGCTTTCGCGAAATCTTCACCAGCGTGTCGGCGCCGATTGCCGTGATGGACGCCCAGCTGAAGGTGCATGAATGCAACCAGGCCTTCAGCTATCTGATTCAGGACAATCGCCACCCTGAGCAGCTGCACGAATGCTTTGCCGACGGACAGGAAGCGGCGCTGGCCAGCCTGCGCGAGCACCTGATGGCCGGCGAGCGCTGGCAGGGCACCTTGAGCATGCAGGTGCATGGCCATGTACGCGAGACCGAGTGGCAGCTTTCGCCGTATCAGGCCCCGGGCTTGTGCCTGGTGTTCGTCGAGGACATCACCGAGCACCGTCACCGTGAACGCTCGCACCTGGCCCGGCTGGACGACGCCACCAGCCAGTTGGCCCATGAAGTGGCCGTGCGCGAACGCACTGAGGCGCAGCTGGTGCAACTGCAGAAAATGGAGGCACTGGGCAGCTTGACCGGCGGCATCGCCCACGACTTCAACAACCTGCTGACCGGCATCATCACCAGCCTCGAACTGATCTGCAAACGGGTGGCCGAGCACCGCATCGACAAAGTGCCGCGCTATGCCGAAGCTGCGCTCAGCTCGGCCAATAGCGCGGCATCGCTGACCCATCGGTTGCTGGCCTTCGCTCGCCAGCAACCCCTGGATACCCGGCCGGTGGACGTCAACCGCCACGTGCGCTCGCTCGAAGAACTGCTGACCCGCACCATTGGCGAGCGCATCACGCTGACCCTGAACCTCTCCACCCAACCGGTCATCGCCCTGGTCGACCCGGTGCAGCTGGAAAGCGCGGTGCTCAACCTGGTGATCAACGCCCGTGACGCGCTGCCCAAGGGCGGGCGGATCTGGCTGGACACGGCTGCCATCTGGTCCCAGGAAAACCCCAACCTGGCCGACGGCCCCTATGTGATGGTCAGCGTGCGCGACAACGGCACCGGCATCGAACCTGAGTTGCTGGACAAGGTGTTCGACCCGTTCTTCACCACCAAACCCGTCGGCCAGGGCACCGGCCTTGGGCTGTCGACAATCTACGGCTTCGCCCGCCAGTCCAGCGGCCACGTGATGCTCAGCAGCGTGATGGGGCAGGGCACCGAAGTGGCGCTGATGCTGCCGGCCAGCGCACAGGCAGCCGTGCCCGTGCTGCGCGAGCGTGGGCTCGACCTGCAAGGAAACGGCGAGCATGTGCTGATCGTCGAGGACATGGCGTCGGTGCGGCTGTCGGTGGCCGAAGCGCTGGCCGATGCCGGCTACCACTGCACACTGGCCTCGACCACCGACCAGGCGCTGGAGTACCTGCGCGAAGACCCGACCTTGGACCTGATGCTGACCGACGTTGGCCTGCCCACGCTCAGCGGCCGGGAGCTGGCCGACCTTGCCCGTGGTTACCGGCCCGACCTGCCCGTGCTGTTCATGACCGGGTATGCCGATGCCGCTCTGGACCGGCAGGCGTTTCTCGGCGATGGCATGGACATGCTGATCAAGCCCTTCCGCATGGGTGAGCTGCTGCGCAAAGTGAAGCAGGCTATCCGTAAGGCGTAGGAAGCAACCTACAATCGAAGTTAATTAATCTGAAAATAAATGAGGTGTTTTCTCATTCTCGTTCGGCAGGTAGGGAAGGCCGGAATACAGGCCGTCCGCCGACACGCTACGGAGCGAGAGAATGAGTTCTACCCCGGTTTCACCGCGCCACCCCCTGAACCGAGCCCTGCGTGGCGCCCTGCTCGGGCTAGTGGTAGGCAGCCATGTTCTGCCAGCCCTGGCCCAGCCTGCGGCTACCGACAGCAGCAGCCCGCTCAAGCAGTGGAACATTCCGGCAGGCCCGCTGGCGCCAGCGCTCGATCGTTTTGCCCGGGAAGCCGGCATCAGCCTGTCGTACGACGCGCAAAGCGTGGCAAACCAGACGACGCCGGGCGTGCAGGGCTCGCTGGGTACCGCGGCGGCCCTGTCTTCACTGTTGCAGGGCAGTAACCTGCAATCGGAACAGCAAGGCCCCAACGCCTACCTGCTGCTGCCCCAGCCCAAGCCCACCGGCCCCCTGGAGCTGGGTGCCACCGAGGACTATCGCCTGGCCCCGGTGATCGTCAATGCCAAGGTCAAGGCCAGCGCCGACGACGACATCAACTCGGTTGTGGCCAAGGAGCTGTGGGTAGGGGGCAAGGTCGCCACCAGCATCCTCAATACCCCGGCGTCGGTGTCGGTGGTGACCCGCAAGGAGATGGAACAGCGCAGCGTCAGCACCACTGAAGAGGCGCTGCAGTACACCCCTGGGGTGATCAGCGACTTCTATGGGTCGGACGACCGTAACGACTACTTCCAGATTCGCGGCTTCCAGGCCACCACCTACCGTGACGGCCTGACGCTCAGCTCCATGCGTGGCGTGCGCGAAGACCCGTACGCCTACGAGCGTATCGAGATCATTCGCGGCGCCAACTCCACCCTGTTCGGCCCCGCCGACCCGGGTGGCTCGGTCAACTTCGTGACCAAGCAACCGCGGTTCGAGCGCTTCGGCCAGGGCTATGTGACCTACGGTTCGTACGACCATGCCGAGACCGGCATCGACGTGGGCGATGTACTCAACGAAGGCGGTACCGTGGCAGGACGCTTCACGGCCAAGCTGCAGGACAGCGACCGTGAGTACGACCACTCCCGGGACGACAGCCGCCTGGTGATGGGCGGGCTGACCTGGGCACCGAGCGACTTCACCTCGGCCACCGTGGTGCTCGACTACCTGAAGACCAACAGCTCCCCCAACAGCGGTGGCTACCCGCTGGACAAGGAGTACGACCGCAGCAAGTTCTTCGGCGAGCCTGGCTACAACTTCCACGATGTGGAGCGCACCAGCTTGTCCGGCAACATCACCCACGACTTCGACAACGGCTTCGTATTGCGCGGCAACCTGCGCTACAGCGAACTGACCGACGATTTCGGCTACGCCTACTTGAGCGACAGCCCTTCGCGCGTTGGCACGACCATCCCGCGCTATGTGTTCGGCACCGACAGCGACGCCGACCAGCTCAACGGCAACCTGATGCTGCAATACGATGCGCAGTTCGAGCACATCGACAGCAGCACCCTGGTGGGGGTGGAGTACCTCGACTCCTCGACCAAGCAGCGCTCGGTCTACAGCCTGGCCACCCCGATCGACATCGCCAACCCGGTGTTCACCGGCGTGCCGCGTGGCATCGAGCCCTACAGCCGCAAGAAGCAGGACGTGACCACCAAGGCCGTGTTCATGCAGCAGAACCTGTCGTTCTACGACCGCGTCATCGCCACCGCTGGCGTGCGCAATGACTCCATGGACTTGTCCAGCACCGAGTACGTGGGCGGGGCGGCCAAGCAGAGCGACGACTTGTCGGAGACCTCGTATCGCGCTGCGCTCACCTACATCGTCAATGACGAAGTGTCGACATACGTGAGCATGGTGGAGTCGGTGTCCCCACCCCAGGTGGGCGTGACCCCGCAAACCGGCAAGCAGTACGAAGTGGGCGTGAAGTACTCGCCCATCGGCATGGACGCGATGTTCTCTGCCGCGGTGTATGACCTGACCCAGGAAAACGTCACCATTGCCGTGGTCCTGCCCAGCGGCATCATCGAACAGCAAACCGTCGGTGAGTCTCACGCACGCGGCCTGGACCTGGAAGCCAAAGCCCAGGTGACGGCTGATATCAGCGTGATTGGCGCTTATTCGTACATGGACACCGACGTGAAGCGCGGGTCGCTGTATGACGGCTCTTCGCTCAAGGGCAACGCCTTCGCCACCGCGCCCAGGCATTCGGCTTCGCTATGGACGTACTACGATATTCCGGCGACCGACGTGAGTGTCGGGCTGGGTGCCCGGTACGTGGGGGCTTACTACATGGATGCGGCCAACACCAAGAAGACCGATGGCACGACGTTGTTCGACGCGGCCTTCAAGTACCAGATCGCCAAGGGCACTGACCTTGCGGTGAACGTGAGCAACCTGTTCGATGAGCAGCACGTGGTGGGCTCGGGGACGGCCGATTATTACAACCCTGGGCGTGAGGTGACGGCGCGGGTGAGTTATAGCTGGTAAGCGATGATTGGGGGAGTCACGGTGGCTGGGCGGGCTGCAATGGATAGCCTGCGCGCGCTGGCCTTTATGAGGTACGTGGTAGGTCTTGGGGTCTGGTGTGGGGCTGAAATGTTGGGGCCGCTTCGCGGCCCATCGCGGCGCTAGGCCGCTCCTACAGGGGATTATGTAAGCCTTCAGAGCCGGGGCAAGCTGGTTACTCTGCAGGTTCAGCGCGCAGCTGAAGATAGCGCAGTACGTGTGGGAGCGGCCTCGTGCCGCGATGGGCCGCGCAGCGGCCCCAGGATTGCAGCCCAGCATCACAAATCACCGGACCCACTGCGCGGCCCATCGCGGCCGGTCCGGCACCCGGCGAGGCCGCTCCCACAAATACCGCGCAACCCTTAGTCCCGCACTATCAAGCAGCTAAAGGCTCGCTTGAACCTGAGCCACTGCTTCCTGCAAGCGTTCGGTGAACCCGGAGTGGGTTTGATGGGTCATCACCAGCCTGTCCACGGCGCGGGTCATGGCTACATACAGCAAGCGCATCTCATCGGCCTCGTCCTCGCCTTGCACCGGCATCTCGTGCAAGCGCGGAATCACCACGAAGCCGAATTCCAGCCCCTTGCTCGAATGCATGCTCACGATCTTCACCGTGTTCTCGCCATACAGCGCGCTGCGTTTGGAAACGGTCTTGGCGCTGGTGTACGGAATGTCCGCGGCCTTGAGTGTGTCCTCGATCCAGGTGGCCTGGGAACCTTCTCGGTAGATCACGGCCATGTCTTGCCAGGCCCGGCCGTTTGCCTGCTCATGCTCAAGCCGGGCGACAAGGCATTGGGCTTCCTGCGCAAGCCCGGGGTGGCTGAGCAGTTGCGGCAAGTCGCCACGCCGGCCTGCGCTTTGCGGGGCCAGTACAGGGATGTGGTCGTCCTCTGCATCGCGTGCGCTGAGCAAGTCCTTGGAAAACGCATGCGCGACCGACAACACTTCCAGCGTATTGCGGTAGTTGACGCGCAAGATGGTGGTCCGGCCTGACGCCTTGATCCCTACACTGGCGAAGCTGAAGGTCATCTTCGAGGCAAGGGTGGCCTTGCCGCGGTAGATGGCCTGGGCATCGTCGTAGAGCACCAGCAGGTTTTCCTGATCCTGGTCGAGTTGGTGAACGACAAGGCGGAACCACTCCGGTTTGAAGTCGTGGCCCTCATCGATCAGGATCGCGGCATAACGATCAGCGGCCAGCTTGCCGTCAGCCATGTGCTTGAGCACGTCCTCTTCGAGCGCCTGAAAGAACTTCTGCCCCTTGAGTTGGGGGATGGGCAGTTGCGCATCGGTCAGCAGCTTGCGACACCAGGCATGAAAGCTCATGGCCACAACCTGGACGTCTTGCTGGTGCGCCTTGAGCACCTGATTCAAGCGCGCTGCGAGGGTTTTGTTGTAGCACAACACCAGCACTGGCTTGCTGGAGGTGCGCGCCAGGTAGAGGCTGCGGTACACCAGGACCATGGTCTTGCCGCTGCCCGCCACGCCGTGAATCACTCGGTGCCCACTGCCCATGGAACGCGCCAGTTGCTCCTGCTGCAGGTCCATGACCTTGATCAGGCTGGGCATAGGCGCCTCCTGCTCACCGAACAGACCGAACTGGGCACGTGCCGGGTTCAGGCGGATTTCCGGGAACAGGTGGTAACGCACGCGGTCAAGTTGCTCGTCTGACAGCGCCACTGGAAAGTGCTGCACGAACATGGCCTTGAAGCGCTGTTCGAACAGGCTTGCATCCACTGTCTCGAACATCTCGTCCTTGCAGATGACACGTACGCTCTCCAAGGCCGACCCGGCTTGCAGCGAAGTGAATTCCTTGCGCGTCATTTCGGGCAGCACGATGCCCCAGGTGTAGGGCATCAACAGGTTGCCCGCTCGGACAGAGCCTGGTTTCTGGGTCAGCGCCGGGTCCTTTTCCAGCGCGTTCTTGGTTTCGAAAGCGTTCTTGCGGGCCTGTGCCATGGGGTTGATGACGGTGACTTCGCGGCCGTCCTCGAGCTTGGTGACCTCGTTGACCTTCACCGCCTTCAGCGAGCCCAGCCTCCAGTCCTTGACCTCGAGAATGAGCAAGCCCACATCAGGGTGCAGGAGAACGAAGTCCGGCTGCAGCCCCTTTGGGCCAACCGGCACGTTGAACCAGCACAACCAGTCATCGGGGAGTTTCTTTTCGAGGCGCTCAGCCAGGCGTTTTTCCCCGGGCGTGTCGAAACGGCAAGCGCCGAGCGTTGGGATGATTTGGGCCATATCCTTATTGTCCATATCCAAAACGACGCGCCACAGTAGGAGTTATCCGTCTGCAGTGCAAATCCGAGGAACTGTCCTGCACCCGATCTGACGGCCAAGTCACCCGTGCGGGATGGCTTGCCTACTTCCCAGGCATCAACGTCTTGATCAATGCGCGCACCGTTCCCGGCAGGGCCTCCAGTTCCCGGACCAGGATGCTGCGTTCGCGCTCGGCCCAGGGTTCGTCCAGGGCGATGGTCACCAGGTTCATGGTGTGGCTGTGACGCGATGCGGACGACTCGGGAATGATGCCGATGCCCACACCGGCCTCGACCATGCGGCAGATGGCTTCGAAGCCCGATAGCTGGATACGCAGGGCCAGGGTTTCACCCATGCGCTCGACCTGGTCGCGCAGAAAGGTCAGCAGGGTGCTGCCGTCGTGTAGCCCGATGTGCTGGTAGGCCAAGGTCTGTTTCAACGTCACCTGGCGGCGGCTGGCCAGTTCGTGGCCGGCGGGCACGATCAGCACCAGCCGGTCGGTGCTGAAGTGCATCACCTGCAGGCCGCTGGCCTCCACAGGGCCGGCGATGATGCCCATGTCGGTGCTGCCATCGAGCACGCCTCGCACGATGTCGCGGGACAGGCGTTCCTGCAGGTCGACCGTGACCCCCGGCCGTTGCGCCAGAAAGCCTGCCAGTACCTCGGGCAGGAACTCGGTCACCGCCGTGGTGTTGGCAAAGATGCGGATATGCCCTGCCGAATCGCCGCCGAACTGGGTGAATTCCGCCTTCAGGTAATCGACCTGGCGCATCACCAGGCGTGCGTGGGTCAGCAGCGTGTGCCCGGCCGGGGTCAGTTCGACGCCGCGGCTGTCGCGGTACAGCAGGCGGGTGTCGAGCTGCGCTTCGAGTGCCTTGATGCGCGCACTGGCGGCGGCCGGGGACAGGTGCGCGCGGCGGGCGCCCTGGGTCAGGCTGGGGGATTCGCCGATGTGGATGAACAGGCGCAAATCAGCCAGATCGAAGTGCATGGGCAAGTCCTGGAGTCGGGAAGGCGTTCGGTATTTATGAACGCCGGGTTATGGAAATGCAAATTCACAGAATGCGCGACAGGGTCGCATGATCGTCCCTGTCGCCTGCGCAGCGTCGACGACGCGCCCGCAAGTGGCCTGCCATAACAACAATTCCAGAGGCCCACCCATGCCCACTCCGCCCTTTGATTACAGCCCGTGGCTCGGCCGCACCGAGCAAGCCTGGGATGTGCTCAGCCGCAACCTGGTGCAGCGCATCGCGGCGACGTTCGGCGAGACCGCCCCGGCCCACGGCGAGGCATTGCCGCCGCTGTGGACCTGGTGCTTCTTTCAAGACCCTGTGCCCGAAGCGCAACTGGGCACCGACGGGCACCCGGCACGCGGGGGCTTTTTGCCGCCGGCCGATGGGCGCAACCGCATGTGGGCCGGTGGCCGGGTCGAGTTCATCGCCCCGCTGGTGGTCGGCGGCGAGGCGCAGCGTACCTCGACCATCCTGCACATCGAGGAAAAACACGGCCGCAGCGGCGCCTTGCTGTTCGTAACCGTGCGCCATGACTACACCCAGCACGACCAGCTGTGCATCCGTGAAGAGCAGGACATCGTCTACCGCGAGCCGACCCCGCCCAAGGCGAGCACGGGCGAGCCCTGTGAAACCGGCACCTGGGGCGAAACCGTCACGCCCACCGCGACCTTGCTGTTCCGCTATTCGGCGGTCACCTTCAACGGCCACCGCATCCATTACGACTACCCCTATGTCACCGCCACCGAAGGCTACCCGGACCTGGTGGTGCACGGCCCGCTGATCGCCACGCTCAACCTGCGGGCTTTTCTGCGCGCCAACCCTGGTGCCCGCCTGCGCCGCTACAGCTACCGCAGCCTGCGCCCGCTGACCCTGCCCACGCCCTTCGAACTCAGCGGCTGCCTCGACGGCCCAGGCCAGGCGCGCCTGTGGGCTGGCAATGCCGCCGGCGTGGCGCAAAGCGCCGACGTCACCTTCGACTGACCCCTTTTCAGCACCGTAGAGAAGCCTGCCATGCACAGCTACGACAGCGATGACCTCAACGCCATCCGCGAAGGCGTGCGCGCCTTGTGCGCCGAATTTCCGGCCGAATACTGGCGCACCCTGGACGAGCAGAAGGCCTTCCCCGAGGCCTTCGTCAAGGCCATGACCGACGCCGGCTGGCTGTCGGCGATGATCCCCGAGGCCTACGGCGGTTCAGGGCTGGGCCTGGCCGAGGCGTCGGTGATACTCGAGGAAGTGAACCACTGCGGTGGCAACTCCGGCACCATCCACGGGCAGATGTACAACATGTTCACCTTGCTGCGCCACGGCAGCGAGGAGCAGAAAAGTTATTACCTGCCCAAGCTGGCCAGCGGCGAGCTGCGCCTGCAGTCGATGGGCGTGACCGAGCCGACCACCGGCACCGACACCACCCAGCTCAAGACCACGGCCGTGCGCGAGGGCGACGATTACGTGATCAACGGGCAGAAAGTATGGATCTCGCGCATCCAGCATTCGGACCTGATGATCCTGCTGGCACGAACCACGCCGCTGGCGCAGGTCACGCGCAAGTCCGAAGGCATGTCCATCTTCCTGGTGGACCTGCGTACGGCCATTGGCAACGGCCTGACCGTGCAGCCGATCGCCAACATGGTCAACCACGAAACCAACGAGCTGTTCTTCGACAACCTGCGCATTCCGGCCAGCAGCCTGATCGGCGAGGAGGGCAAGGGGTTTCGCTACATCCTCGACGGCTTGAACGCCGAGCGTACGCTGATCGCTGCCGAGTGCATCGGTGACGGGCGCTGGTTCGTCGAAAAGGCCAGCCAGTACGCCCGGGACCGTGTGGTGTTCGGCCGCCCGATCGGCCAGAACCAGGGTGTGCAATTTCCCATCGCCGAAGCCCACATCGAGCTGGAGGCGGCCGACCTGATGCGCTGGCGGGCCTGCGCCGAGTATGACAGCGGCGCCAACGCCGGTGCTGCCGCGAACATGGCCAAGTACCTGGCGGCCAAGGCCTCGTGGGAGGCGGCCAACGCCTGTCTGCAAACCCACGGCGGCTTCGGCTTCGCCAACGAGTACGACGTGGAGCGCAAATTCCGCGAGACCCGCCTGTACCAGGTGGCGCCGATTTCCACCAACCTGATCCTGTCGTACGTGGCCGAGCACCTGCTCGAGCTGCCGCGCAGCTTCTGAAGGAGGCCATGCCCATGCGTGATACCCAAGCACTGGCCACCTTCCTGGCCGACCTGCGCTACCAGGACATCCCGCCCGCCGTGCTGGCGCGTACCGAAGACCTGTTCCTTGACTGGCTCGGCTCGGCCCTGGCCAGCCAGGGCGCGCACCCGGTGCCGCTGTTCGAGCGCTACGCCGAGCGCATGGGGCCCCCTGCCGGTAAAGCCCGGTTGATGAGCACCGGCCGTGGCACCTCGCCGTATTTCGCCGCGCTGGTCAATGGCGCAGCGTCCCACCTGGTGGAGCAGGACGATTTGCACAACAGCTCGGTGCTGCACCCGGCCACGGTGGTGTTCTCCGCTGCCCTGGCCGCCGCGCAGGACCTGGACAAGTCAGGGCCGGACCTGCTGCTGGCCGCCGTGGCCGGCTACGAGGCCGGCATTCGCATCGGCGAATTCATGGGCCGCTCGCACTACCGCATCTTCCACACCACCGCCACCGTCGGCACCCTGGCGGCCGCCGTGGCGGTGGGCAAACTGATGGACTTCGACCAGGCCCAGTTCATCCATGTGCTGGGCAGTGCCGGCACGCAGGCAGCCGGGCTGTGGGAGTTCTTGCGCGATGCGGCCGATTCGAAACAGCTGCACACCGCCAAGGCCGCTGCCGACGGGCTGCTGGCCGCCTACCTGACCGCCGATGGCCTGAGCGGGGCGCGCAATATTCTGGAAGGCGACCAGGGCCTGGCGGCCGGCATGTCCAGCGACGCCGACCCGGCGCGCCTGTCGGACCGCCTAGGCAGCCGCTGGGCATTGGCCGAAACCTCGTTCAAGTTCCACGCCTCGTGCCGCCACACCCACCCGGCGGCCGATGCCTTGCTCGAACTGATGCAGCGCGAAGGGCTGCGCCACGGTGACATCGCCGAGGTGATCGCCCACGTGCACCAGGGCGCCATCGATGTGCTGGGCCGGGTGAAAGTGCCCACCAGCGTGCACCAGGCCAAATTCTCCATGGGCACGGTGCTCGGCCTGATTGCCGTGCACGGCAGCGCGCAGTTGCTGACGTTCCGGGACCTGGCCCTGAGCGACCCGGACGTGGCCGCGTTCCGCGACAAGGTGCGCATGCAGCTGGACCCGGAAGTGGATGCGGCCTACCCGGCGCGCTGGCTGGGCCGGGTGGAGGTGCGCTGCACGGACGGGCGCCACTTCACCGCCGCCATCGACGAACCCAAGGGCGACCCCGGCAACACCTTGTCCCGCGCGGAACTGGAGGACAAGTTCCAGCGCCTGCTGGCCTACGCCGGGCAGCGCAGTGCGGCCGACGGCCGTGCCTTGATTCAACGTGTCTGGCAGCTGCGCGATACCCGCTCGCTGGCCGACCTGCCATACCTCGCGCACAGGACCTTGCCATGAGTGCATCTGCCCCCCGCCCCCTGGACGGCATCACTGTCGTCAGCCTGGAACACGCCATTGCCGCGCCGTTCTGCACCCGCCAACTGGCCGACCTGGGCGCCCGCGTGATCAAGGTCGAACGCCCCGGCAGCGGTGATTTCGCCCGTGGCTACGACCAGCGCGTCGATGGCCTGGCGTCCCATTTCGTGTGGACCAACCGCTCGAAGGAAAGCCTGACCCTGGACCTGAAACAACCCCAGGCCGACGCCATTCTCCAAGCGCTGTTGGCCAAGGCCGACGTGCTGGTACAGAACCTCGCACCCGGCGCCGCCGCGCGCATGGGCCTGGGGTTCGACGCACTGCACGCGCGCTTTCCACGGCTGATCGTGTGCGATATTTCCGGCTACGGCGAAGGTGGCCCTTACGAGAAGAAGAAAGCCTACGACCTGCTGATTCAGAGCGAGGGCGGCTTCTTGTCGGTCACTGGCAGCCCAGGGGAGGAGGGGATGGCCAAGGCCGGGTGTTCGGTGGCCGACATCGCCGCTGGCATGTACGCCTACACCGGCGTGCTCTCGGCCCTGTTGCTGCGAGACCGCACGGGGGTGGGCAGTCGCATCGACGTGTCCATGCTCGAAAGCCTGGTGGAATGGATGGGCTACCCCATGTACTACGCCTACAACGGCGCACCGCCGCCACCGCGGGCCGGTGCCTCCCACTCGACCATCTACCCCTACGGCCCATTCCCCACGGGCGACGGCGGCACGGTCATGCTGGGCCTGCAGAACGAGCGTGAATGGCAGGTGTTCTGCGAGAAGGTTTTGCTCGACCCGGCATTGGCCATCGACGAGCGCTTCTGCGCCAACTACCGGCGCTCGGAGAACCGCGATGCGCTACGCCAGATCATCGTCGAGGGCTTTGCCCCGCTTAGCCTTGAAGACGTGGTGTCACGCCTGGAAAGCGCGCAGATCGCCAACGCCCGGGTCAACGACATGCAAGGGGTGTGGCAGCACCCTCAGTTGCAGGCCCGTGACCGTTGGCGCGAGGTGGACAGCCCGGCGGGCAAGCTGCCGTCGCTGCTGCCGCCGGGGCGCAACGCGGCCTTCAGCCCGCGCATGGACCCGGTACCTGCACTGGGCCAACACACTGCCGCGATCCTGGCCGAGCTGGGGTATGGCGACGATCAGCAGGCGCAATTGAACAGCGCAGGCGTGGTTTAGTTGAGGAGCAAAAGCATGCCATACCCCATTGTTCGCTCCGCCCTGTTCGTGCCCGGTAGCCGCCCGGAGCGCTTTGCCAAAGCCTTGGCTGCCGGCGCCGATGCCGTGATCGTGGACTTCGAAGACGCGGTCGAAGAACCGCTCAAGGCCCAGGCCCGCGAGCACCTGGCGCGCTTTCTGGCAGACCACCCTGACGCTCTGGTGTGGGTGAGGGTCAATGCACCTAGCCATGCAAACCACGCCGAGGACCTGCAGTTTTGCGCGCAGCATCTGGGCGTGACCACGGTGCTGCTGCCCAAGGTCGAAAGCGCCGCACAGGTGGCGGTCGCCGCCCGCACGGGCAAGGCCGTGGTGCCGATCATCGAGTCCGCCAAGGGGCTGTTGGCCCTTGAGCGGATCGCGGGCGCCGAGGGCGTCGAACGCCTTTCGTTCGGCAGCCTGGACCTGGCGCTGGACCTTTGCCTTAACACCGACAGCCCGGCAGGCCGACGCTTCATCGACCAGGCCCGCATGGCCGTGCAGTTGCAATCCCGAGGGGCCGACCTGGCGCCACCGCTGGACGGCGTGTTTCCAGCGATCCGCGACCCGCAGGGGCAGCGCGAGGCCATGCGCCATGCCTACGACATGGGCTACGGCGGGGCGCTGTGCATTCACCCAAGCCAGGTGCCGGTGATTCATGAGGCCTTGCAACCCAGTGAGCACGAACTGGCCTGGGCGCACCGCGTGATCGAGGGCAGCGCAGCGGCAGGCGGGGCAGGGGCCTTCCAGCTGGATGGGCAGATGGTCGATGCGCCGGTGGTGTTGCGTGCGCAGCGTCTGCTGGCGCTGGCCCATGCTGGCTAGTGGCTATACTCACGGCTGTGTCGCGATGGGCTGCGTTCGGGTTTGCCGAACGCAGGCTTACACAAAAGCAGATTCCCCAAACACCTATACTGGGCCACCGTACCCTTGGCTACGCTTCCCTGCTGACCTTTCCAACAACAATAACAGGTGAAACCCATGTTGAAGCTGACCCAGGCGCTGTTCTGCGCCGCCGCCGTCTCCCTGACCTCGTTCGCCTACGCCGCGGACCCGGTCATCATCAAGTTCGCCCACGTGGTGGCCGACAGCACGCCCAAAGGCCAGGGCGCGCTCATGTTCCAGAAACTCGTGGAGGCCGATGACAAGCTCAAGGGCAAGGTCAAGGTCGAGGTCTACCCCAACTCGTCGCTGTTCGGCGACGGCAAGGAAATGGAAGCGTTGCTGCTGGGCGACGTGCAGATGCTGGCGCCCTCGCTGGCCAAGTTCGAGCACTACAACAAGCAGGTGCAAATCTTCGACCTGCCGTTTCTGTTCGACAACCTGGCGGCGGTCGACCGCTTCCAGCAGGGCCCCAAGGGCAAGGCACTGCTCACCTCCATGGAGGACAAGGGCATTCGCGGCCTGGCCTACTGGCATAACGGCCTGAAGCAATTGTCGGCCAACAAGAAGATCTTGCTGCCCAAGGACGCCCGCGGCCTGAAGTTCCGGGTGCAGGCCTCCAGCGTGCTGGAAGAGCAGTTCAAGGCCGTGCGCGCCAACCCGCGCAAGATGAGCTTTGCCGAGGTGTACCAAGGCTTGCAGACCGGTACCGTCAACGGCACCGAGAACACCTGGTCGAACTACGAAAGCCAGAAGGTCAACGAAGTACAGCCGTTCTTCACCGAAACCGACCATGGCCTGATCGACTACATGGTGATCACCAACGCCAAGTTCTGGAACGGCCTGCCTGAAGACGTGCGCACCGAACTGCAGGGCATCATGGACAAGGTCACCGTCGAGGTGAACAAGCAGGCCGAGGCGCTGAACCAGGCCTCGCGCCAGAAGATCATCGACGCCAAGACCAGCGAGGTCGATGCGCTCACCCCCGAGCAGCGTGATGAATGGCGCAAAGCCATGCGTCCGGTCTGGGACAAGTTCGAAGGCCAGATCGGCGCTGACCTGATCAAGGCCGCCCAGGACGCCAACACCGCTTCCTGATCCGTCCTGCTTGCAGCCGCCCCTGCGTGGGCGGCTCAGCTTCATTCTGCGCGGAGAACGCCCATGCAAACGTTACGGCGCGTCTGGGAGCGCTTCGAGGAAGGCATGATCGCCTTTCTCCTGGCGGCCATGACCCTCATCACCTTCATCTACGTGGCGCTGAACAACCTCTACACGATGTTCTACAGCTTGAGCGACCGCTGGACCTTTGCCAGCGAGCCGCTGCTGAACATCGGCGATCACCTGATGGGCTACGCCCAGGAAATGACCTGGAGCATCGCCCTGACCAAGGCCTTGTTCGGGTGGCTGATCTTCTTCGGCATCGCCTATGGCGTGCGCACCGCCGGGCACCTTGGGGTCGATGTGCTGGTCAGGCGCACCCGCAAGCCGGTGCAGCGTGTGCTGGCCATGCTCGCCTGCGCCTGTTGCCTGGCCTACGCCGGGCTGTTCCTGGTCGCCAGCATCAAGTGGGTCAGCGCCGTGCTGGCCGCCGGCATCGGCGCCGAAGACCTGGACCGCTACGGCATCAAGATCGGCCACATCGCGATGATCGTGCCCTTTGGCTTCGCGCTGATCATCGTGCGCTACCTGGAAATCCTCTACCGCATCTACACCCATCGCCAGATCAACCTGGGCCTGGCCGACGAAGCGGCCGAGGCGAGCAAGCTGGCCAACCCCGGTGAGGAGTCGCAGCGATGACCGTTATCTGCCTGTTCCTGCTGCTGTTCATCTTCATGTTCCTAGGCGTGCCCATCGCCATTTCCCTGGGCCTGTCGGGGGCGGTGTCGATTCTGCTGTTCAGCCAGGATTCACTCAGTTCGCTGGCGATCAAGCTGTTCGAGACCTCCGACAGCTACACCTTTTTGGCCATTCCGTTCTTCCTGCTTTCCGGCGCCTTCATGACCACCGGCGGCGTGGCGCAGCGGCTGATCGACTTCGCCAACGCCTGCGTGGGGCACATTCGCGGTGGCCTGGCCATTGCTGCCGTGCTGGCGTGCATGCTGTTCGCCGCGCTGTCCGGCTCCTCGCCGGCCACGGTGGCGGCGGTGGGCTCGATTGCCGTGGCCGGCATGGTGCGCTCGGGCTACCCGAAGGAATTCGGCGCCGGGATCATCTGCAACGCCGGTACCCTGGGCATCCTGATCCCGCCGTCAATCGTGATGGTGGTGTATTCGGCCGCAACCGAGACCTCCGTGGGCAAGCTGTTCATGGCTGGTGTGATCCCGGGGATCCTGCTGGGTGTGTCGCTGATGGTGGCCATCTACATCGTGGCGCGGATCAAGAAACTGCCTGCCCAGCCACGTGCCAGCTTTCGCGAGTGGCTGACCGCAGCGCGGCGGGCCTTCTGGGGCCTGTTGCTGCTGGTGATCATTCTGGGCGGCATCTACAGCGGCATGTTCACCCCCACCGAAGCGGCAGCCGTGGCGGCGGTGTACTCGGCGTTCATCGCCCTGTTCGTGTACAAGGACATGACCTGGCGCGAGTGCCCCAAGGTGCTGCTGGAGTCTGGGCGGCTGACCATCATGCTGCTGTTCATCATCGCCAACGCCATGCTGTTCGCCCATGTGCTGACCACCGAGCAGATCCCGCAGCAGATCACCCAGTGGGTGCTCTCCGAAGGCCTGACGCCCATCGGCTTCCTGATCATGGTGAACGTGGTGCTGCTGATTGCCGGCAGCTTCATGGAGCCGTCGGCGATCATCCTGATTTTGGCGCCGATCTTCTTCCCCATCGCCATGGAACTGGGCATCGACCCGATCCACCTGGGCATCGTGATGGTGGTGAACATGGAGATCGGGCTGGTTCACCCGCCGGTGGGGCTTAACCTGTTCGTGACCAGTGCCGTGACAGGCCTGACACTGGGCCAGACCATTCGCGCAGCGCTGCCGTGGCTGTCGATTCTGTTGCTGTTCCTGATTCTGGTCACGTATGTGCCGTACATCTCCCTGGCGCTGCCGGAGTTTCTCGGCATGCCCTGACCGGCGGCTCGATCAACCCGCCAGTGCACCGACGCCACCGCCTACCCGGCGGTGGTTTCACTTTCGGCCAGGGGGGCAGGGGTGTAGGTTGACCCTCCAAGGGTGCCACCAGCCCGCCAGCCTTCCACAAGCCCCGAGCGGACCCACCATGACAACAACAAGATCACTGCTTTGCCTTGCCATCGCCTGCGCCTGGCTCACCAGCCCCGCAGCCCACGCCGCCAACACCGCCGACAACCCGTGCAAGACCACCGCCGAGTGCGCCGAGCAGGCGCGCAAGATCGGCGCCTTTGTGGAAAAGACCCCCGACGGCCAGCGCCACGGCGAAACCCAGTTCGACTATCTCAACCGCATCAACAAAGCCTCGCTGGTGATGCTCAAGGAAGCCGGCATCGTCACCGCTGAACAGGCCGCGACCATTGCAGGCGGCGTACGCCACGCCATCGACCAGGCCACCCAGCCAGACGGCAAGCGCCCCAGCGATGTGCTGCAACTGGAGCAGATCATCACCGACAAGGTTGGCCCTGAGGCCTCGCTGATTCACTCGGGCCGCAGCCGCCAGGACATGTACGCCACCTACCGCCTGGCCTCGCTGCGCAGCCACGTGCTGGCCTATGGCGACGCCCTGGACGCCACCCGCCAGCGCCTGCTCACGCTGGCTGCCCAGCACGTCGACACCCTGGTGCCGGCCTACACCAACGGCGTGCAAGCCATGCCCATCAGCTACGCCCACTACCTGCTGGCCTACGAGGCCTCGTTCGAGCGTGACGCCCAGCGCCTGCACGAGCTGTACGCCCGCCTGAACCTCAGCCCCATGGGCACCGCCGTGCTGGCCAACTCCGGCTACCCCATCAACCGCGAGCGCCTGGCCCAGCTGCTGGGCTTTGACGGCGTGCGCGAGAACTCGCTGGACGCCAGCCAAGTCTCGACCTACGACATCCCGCTGGAGGCCGCCGGCCTGGTCTCGTCCTCGGCCATCCGCATTGGCGCCTTCATCGGCGATATCCACACCCAGTACCACCAGACCCGCCCCTGGCTGCTGCTCGACGAAGGCGCCACCTACACCAGCAGCGCCATGCCGCAAAAGCGCAACCCCGGCCTCTTGATGCGCACCCGCGAAGCCGCCTCCGACGTGGTCGGCCTGGCCAATGCCACCACCTTGCGCGCCCACAACGTCACCACCGGCATGACCGACTACAAGGCCGCCTTCGACGACCTGGGCCTGTTCCGCTCTACCGGCGACATGTTCAAGCGCCTGGACCAGGTGCTCGACGCGCTGAAGATCAACGCCGCCCGCGCCGAAGAAGAACTGGACGCCGACTGGACCACCTCCATGGAGCTGGCCGACACCCTGGAGCGCAAGCACCACGTCCCCTTCCGCATTGGTCACAGCTTCGCCTCGCTGATCGTCGAAAAAGCCCGCGCCGACGGCACTTTGCCCAAAGACTTCGCCTACGCCGATGCGCAGGCGTTGTTCACCCAGGCGGCGGACAAATACAAATGGAAGGACAACACCCTGCCCCTGAGCGAAGCAGATTTCCGCGCCAGCCTATCCCCCCGCGCCATGGTGCAAAGCCGCAAGGGCACTGGCGGGCCACAGCCTGAAGAAGTGCGGCGCATGTTGGCTGAGGCGCAGGCGCGGTTGAAGGAGGATCAGGCGTGGATGCAGCAGCGGCGGCAGAAGCTGGTGGATGCGGATGTGGGGTTGGATAAGGCGTTTGATGGGTTGATGGGGCGGTGATCTGGCAGGGGCAGGCGATTGAGCTCCAGGATCCCAGCTTCACATCACAATTTGTCAGGACAATTGCGCGACCCAATGACTGGATGATCTGACAGAAAAACGCCCTCTGTGTGGGAGATTCTATGGTTCTCAGCAAGCCAGTTTCCCCTTTCTGGTGACATATTCGTCCTGATTTCTCATCAGGG
>NZ_VEJQ01000341.1:0-200 GCF_007680745.1 Pseudomonas sp. DE0010 | reverse complement strand
GCCGGCCAGACCGCTGTTTCCTACGAGCACGCGGCGCAAGGCGACGACGTCTACAAAGACTCGGGCGAAATCAGCCTAGGTATCAAGTCGGCAGCAGACGCTGGCGGCCGCACGTTCGAAAACCTGCAACTGGGCGGTGAAGCCTCGGTGAAAGTCACCGACACCATCGACGAAGTTGTAGCCAAGCTCACCGCGACCAC
>NZ_VEJQ01000340.1:0-205 GCF_007680745.1 Pseudomonas sp. DE0010 | reverse complement strand
GCCGTAAGGGCGGAAAGGTGACTGTGCGCCACCCGCGCCAATGAATACCAACTTGCTGTGCGCGCCCACGCTTTCAAGTTTCAAGTTTCAAGTTTCAAGTTTCAAGTTTGATTGCGTTGGCGTGGGTATTGAAAGAGAGCATAGTCCATTTGCGATGGCGACGCTTAATCACCTTTTCGCCCTTACGGCGAGTCACTTTTTGTCA